>JAXDAO010000165.1:0-6596 GCA_034679745.1 Bathyarchaeia archaeon | reverse complement strand
CAAATAATCGCAGTAACTCACAGTGAAGCATTCGCGGCTAAAGGTGACCATGTGATTATTTTGGAGAAAGAAGCGGGCGTTAGTAAACTTTCGATAGAAAGATAGTTACCCAAAAATTATGGGGGGATAACTCCCATTCGGGAGCATTCTTCTTTGAGGCTATCTCTAACTTGTTTGAGTGTTTGTCGTTTTTGCATATATTCGTCGCCGTCTATTTTTTCTGTTCTAAAATCGCTGTCTAACTGGAGCATTTGATCATTGATTTCTATTATTCGCGCTTTTATTTGGTCTACGTAGGAGTGAGCTTTTTCTTGCACGATGACTTCTGAGGGGGTCAAGGCGGTTTTGATCACGCCGTCTTCTATGCGAAGGATTCGGTTGGAGACGCGAGCGACGCTTGGATCATGGGTGACCATTATGATTGTTTTGCCGAGGTCTCGGTTAATTTTTACTAGGTGTTCAGCTATTATGCGCGCGTTTGCGGTATCGAGTTCGCCTGTGGGTTCATCGGCTAATAGAACTGGGGCGTCGTTAGCTAAGGCTGATGCAATTGCAATTCTCTGTTGTTCACCGCCGCTGAGTTCTTCAGGTTTGTGGTGGGCGCGGGTTTCTAAGCCTACGATTTTGAGTAGTTCCTGTACCCGTTCTTTGCGTTTGCCCTGTTTGACGCCCGAGGCAACCATTGAGAACTCGATATTCTCTTGCGCTGAGAGAGTTGGGATCAAGTTGAGGTTTTGGAAGATGTGACCAACCATTTTTCTTCTATAATCAACTAGTTGCCGTACTGAGAGTGAGGTGACGATTTTTTCGCCAACACTAACGGTGCCCGCGGTGGCTTTGTCTAGGCCACCGATGATGTTTAGCAAAGTTGATTTGCCGCTTCCGCTAGGGCCGATAATTGAGACAAGTTCGCCTGAGGATATATCCAGGTTTAATCCCCTTAGCGCTTGTACTTCGATTTTTCCTGTATGATGGATTTTTACTAGGTCTCTAACTTTTACATTTAGTCCGCTCATCTTGCTCTAACCATCTTTTCAAGTTTAGTTACATATTGGCTGGTCATGACTATAATTGCCCCGATTGTGGAGGCATATATTAGGGCGACGTAGGTGCCTATCGTTGCTAAGGCGTCGGCCGGGAAGATTATGCGTTGCGTGACGAGGCTGTAGCTGCTGATTGCGGAGTTGGCTGTCGCTACGTTGCCATACACTATTATAACGCCTACTGTGATGCCTAAGATCACCGCGAAGGTGATTATCGCCATGCTTTCCGTTACGAACATCCACACCAGCTGTCGGTAGGATAATCCTCGAACGCTCATCAATGTCGCTTCTCTACTGCGCTCTTTGAGGCTGACGACGGCGATGAGAGCTGTTCCCACAGATGCAGAGAGTACTGCGAATATAAGGCCGAAGCTTTGAACGTCGAGAACTTGAATGCTGCTGTAAGTGCTGAGGTTCTCCATCTCCAGGGAGCGTCGCCACTGCTCGTCAAAGGAGTCTACGCCGTAAATCTCCAAGTTGAGGTCTCGAATTTGGTTCGCCACTTCGCTTCCGTTAACGCCTGAGTTAAGGCTAATTAGGATTTTTGTGCTCCAGTTCTCTAGGGTGTATATGTCGCTGCCTTCAGTCATATTGAAGAGATCTCTCGGCACATAAGAATAGAATGACGAGTAGAAATAATCCGATTGAATTGGAACAGGACCTGAGTTTATGTAGATTCCTCCTCTGTTACTGGTATCTTGAGGTTCAGGGCCAAAGAAGCCCACGATTCGTAGTTGCCTTGCGCATGAGGCGAAGTCAACTGTTATAGTGTCGTAGAGGTTGAAGCCGTACTGTTTGGCGATGCTTCTTTCAAGTATAATGGTGTTGTTGCTTTTTCTGAGGTCAATTAGCATCTGCTCCAAAGTGGGGCCGCCACTGTACCAGCCCTCGTCATAGTAAGCTGAGACACCCCACGCCTGTGGCTGTATGGTTTTTAGTGTCATTGACCCATATTTCTCGCTCAACGTAGCTGAAAGCTGGCTTTCTATACTCGCGTTTCTGATGCCTGAAACGGTTTGGGTGATGTTTTTGAGGATTTCTTGCCCTCTGGAACTGTTGACCACGTTAACTGTTACCTCAGCACCAACGCTGTTATGGACGTTTCTTACTATGTAGTCTTCTTGGCTGGCTATCTGCCCCGTAACCTGCACGCTAAGCCCAATTATTAAGGAAATCAAGAAGGCTATAGCTGCTAAGCGGGCGGGGTTTCTCCTAACGTTCTTCGCAGCTAAAGCGCCTAAGTCGCCCATTATTGAGGAAATCTTGGATGCCGCCGCTTGGAATTTGGTGGAGTCTCGGATAACCAGTTTTGTGAGTCCCCAGAAGAATAGAATTGGGCCGATGAAAGTCATCGCTCCATCAAACAGCACTAACGGCGCGGCAAGGTAGGTTAACAGTATGTTTCCGCTTGAGTAACTCCACTGATAGATTAACTGTTGCATGTTTAGGCCCAGAAGATACACAGCGATTTTGTAGCTGCCCAAGATGAGCGCCACAATTGGGATTATTCTGCGTCGGGGTCTATCGTCTGTGGGCATGTAATCTCTGAGTGCATCAACCGCAGGTATCCTTGCGGCTTTGCGTGAAGACCAAAACACTGCCGTCAGTGAAAGGATGATGCCGAATATGATAGTAACCACCATAATTGTGGGGCTAAACATTTGGGACGTGAAGAGGCTGTTTAAGTCTACTTTTCCAGCGTAATACTGGTTTAATATTAAGCCGCCGACCACCCCCAACACGCCTCCAACAGCGCCTATCACGATGGCTTCAGTTAGAAACATGCGCTGTATTTGTCCGCTTGAAAGCCCCTTAGTAGACAGGAGACCGATTTCTCTTCTTCGAATATTAAAAGACACATCAGAAACTGTAGCACCAAGATACCAAGCAACAAAGAAAATCGGCGCGCAAACCATAAAGAAGTTAATTACCATACTACTGAAGCTGTATTGGAAACTTGACAGTGTATTACTGAGCATGTTGTTTACCCAGCCATAGGACAGGTACTTGCCGAGGATTTGATTTTGGATTTTATCTGAAATCTGGTTTACTTCCTCAACCGAGGCTTGGATGTTCCAGGGGCTGATGAGGTTCTCTCGGTCTACGCCGATTGAAAACGTCATCTCCACTGTGCTGCTGCTGTCCTTAGTAGAGTTCCAGAGTTTCATAAACGTGCTATCCCAGCCGACAATCATCAAATCAGCTCGGTAACCACTGTAGGGACTTGACCTGGCTGCTGAATCAAAAACTATGAAGTTATTGCCTGAGACGTATGCGTAGCCGTTGTCGGTTAACTCTGCAAACCCAGCCACAGTCAAATTAACATAAAATGTGCTTTGGTTGTAGTACTTCGGCTGGGGAAAAGTAAACATGGTTGTGAGGTTGTCGCCGATAGAAACCCTCTGCGCCAACTGGGAGCCAGTAACAAGGTAAGTGTAGTTTTCAGGTATATCGCCTATCGGTTTATTTGTCCACTCACCATAAATCCTTGAGTCGTCGGGAAAAGCTGCCATCTGAGAATAAATGCAGTTAGTGTAGTTATCGCGCGGTACCCCAACAGGCGAATAGAACCTTGCTACTCTATCGACGGTTTTGACGCCTTCGATTCCTTTTATGTCTCTTAGCGCTAAGGGCAGGTTGGTCTTGTTGAGACTAGCCTGGAATTCCATGTCGGTTAAGACGGAACTGATCTGCTTGTCAAGTGATTGTTCTGCGGCTAAGTCGGTTTTTATCCATATACCCGTGAAGAATGTTGCTGCTAAAGTTACACCGATTAGGAGCGCAGCGAACAATTTCCAGTTTCTGTAGACGTGTTTTACAGGGTACATTAGCGGCATAGCAATCGATCTTCTCATTCTGTAAGTTCGCAATTTAAATCTACGCATTAGAACACCGAAAAAAACTACACGTATCTACCGACAACCACAGATGCGCTAGAAAGAATTAAATCGTAAACCCCAACTCTACTAAACCCATGAAACAGTTTCTGGGTTACCTAAAAGAGGAAAACATGAGCCTCTTCACCGATTACTATGAACTCACAATGTGCGCCGCCTACTTTGACAACCAAAACTTTGAGACTGCAACGTTTGATCTCTTCATTAGAAGGCTTCCTGAGAACCGCGCCTACTTCCTCTTTGCTGGCCTAGAAGAAGCCCTGCAGTACTTACAAGCTATAAAATTCACAGAAGAACATCTCAATTTCCTCAGAAAGCAGGGCTTCAAGGAAGACTTCCTTATCTACCTGCGAGACTTCAAATTTACCGGAGAAGTATGGGCCGTTCCCGAGGGCACCGCAACATTTCCTAACGAACCGCTAATCCGAATAACAGCTCCCATAATTGAAGCCCAACTCGTTGAAACCTTCTTGTTGAACTCGATTAACCTACAGACCATGATAGCCTCCAAAGCATCAAGAGTAGTATATGCTTCAAAAGGTAAAGCCGTCATTGAATTCGGTTTAAGACGCGAACCAGGCATAGATGGAGGCATGAAAGTTGCACGATCAAGCTACATTGCAGGCTGCCAAGGTACAAGCAATGTTCTAGCCGGCATGGCATATGGTATCCCAGTTTTTGGCACTATGGCGCACTCATTTATAATGTCATATCCAAAAGAAATCGACGCCTTTAGAGCGTTTACAAAAACATTCCCAGACAAATCCACATTACTTATCGATACCTACGACGATATTGCGGGCGCAGAAAAAGCAGCGATTGTTGCCAAAGAACTACAGGCAAAGGATTTCCGTTTAGGTGGTGTCCGGCTCGATAGCGGCGACTTAGCTAAAACGAGCAATAAAGTACGAAAAATCCTTGATAAACAAGGTCTACAGTACATCAAAATATTTGCCAGCGGAGACTTAGACGAATACAAGATAGAGGCGCTACTAAATTCAGACGCGCCCATTGATGCCTTTGGTGTCGGCACAAAAATGGGGACCAGCGCTGACAGACCCTACCTTGATGGCATCTACAAACTCTGTGAAACACAAACACCCGACGGTAAATTTACGCCAATAATGAAGCTAAGTAGAGACAAAATCACATTGCCTGGCAGAAAACAAGTATACCGCTTCAAGAGTGAAGATGGCTGCTTCAAAAAAGATGTAATAACATTATATGATGAGGTCTCAGAAGGGACACCGTTACTTGTGAAAGTCATGGATAAAGGTAAACTCACCCATGAATTGCCGACGCTTCAAGAAATCCGTAAAACAGCTCAAGAAAACCTATCCGCCCTCCCCGAGAAGTACAAGGTCTTGACTGATGCTGCTGCCTACCCTGTGGAGTTGAGCCAAAAGCTTCAACTTCTCACTGAAACTTTAAAGCTACAAATAACTAAAAATGAAATCAACGCTACAACTGTTTAACTCCAGAGCCCTTTGCGAGATGCCGTATTAATCTTCATTCAGTTTACCATTTTTCCGTGGAGTACCTGTTTTATGGACATATTAGCCCGTTTACCATTTCTCTTGGATTATGGCAAACACTTAATAGTCGTTTTGAAAAACCTTTAAGGTTACTGAACAGGGGAGCAAAGTATGCAAAACCGACCAGCGATCGTTGCTGTCGGCAGAACCAAGTTTGGTGAGCACTACGGCAAAGAACCAGAAAAGCTCATCGAAGAAGCTTGGCTTGCCGCCTCAAAAGAATGTAACATGGAACGCAAAGACCTACAGGCCTGTTACATGTCCGACTGCTTCTTACCTATCACTAACAAGCTTGGACTCGAAGAAGGGTTCCTCTCAGAACTAACCGAGCTCCATGTACCAATGGAGGTTACCCGTTCCTTTAGTGCCGCCTTATCTACGGCCTGTCATGCCATTCAGGCGGGCGTATATGATAAGGTGCTTGTCGGCGGCATAGAAAAAATGACTGACCGCTGGGACAAAATCCGAGACGACCTTATGCTCCTAGATGACCCTTGGAGCTACTATGCAGGTGGAACCCCTGAATCAAACCACGAACTCATGCTGAGAGCATACATAAGAAAACACGGCATAACAGGACAAGACCTCGAAAAACTAAACATCGCTCTGGCGCAAGTGTCAGTGAAAAATCACGCCAATGCCACTAAAAACAAATATGCCCAATATCAACGAAGAATCACTGTAGATCAAGTCATTAATGCCCGAAAATCTGCCCATAAACCATTGGGGCTCTACGATTTTGCTCCCATATCAGATGGAGCTTCAGCAATTATTCTCACAAGCGAGACTGTTGCCAACAAAATGACTAACCGGCCAGTCTACGTTTTAGCATGTGGGGCAGCCACTGATTATCTTAACTACCCTGCAAGAGGTGACCTCTCTCGTTTTCTTGCAGCGGAACTTGCAATGAAGAACGCTTCTAAAATGTCTAATGTTTCTCCATCTGATTTGCAGGTTATCGAAGTTAACGACCAATCGACTGTTATGGAGATGGTTGCACTCGAAGATATAGGCTTTTGTCCGTCTGGGACAGCTTGGAAAAGTATCTATGAAAGCCATGTAAACAATTCTGTTTCATATTCAATGGGCGGCAAAGAAATTTACGTTAATACAGATGGCGG
>JAXDAO010000164.1:0-6871 GCA_034679745.1 Bathyarchaeia archaeon | reverse complement strand
AAACGAAAAAACTAAAGTTATAGAGCAAAAGTTCGATTGGGGCAACGCCCTCATAGACGCCATTATTACAAGCGCTATTACCCTTTTCACCGCTTTAGCCGGAGGGGCAGTATCGGGAATCAACACCATCAACATGATAGAATCAGCCACAGTAGCAGCGCTCTCCCAATTCTTCATCTTCCTAGCACTAAAAAGAGGATTAATACAGCACAAAGAAGCTTAAAGTTATAGAGAACAAAGGTAAAACAACCATGATGCAGATAGGTCATTTGCCTACATATCGTATTTTGATATTAACCTATTTAGGCTCTCTATCTATTATGCTTAGTTTTAGAATCCAAATACATATGGCATTGCTGGAAAATAACATCATTTTTTCTATAGAAAGGGTTTAAGCTCTGATTCTTAGGTTCTTGTGTGTTCTAAGAGGGTTTTTTCTGAGATAACCAAATGATTTCACTGTGGAATTCTTTTATGTTCCATAGGTATCCTTCTTTAGAAACGTTCCAACCACAAGGATAATCATACCAACGAACACCACACCCAGCAACCAGAATGCCATAACGCCGGCACCCATATAGAGTGCAAGAGCTGCAGCGCCTAAGCCGCTAAAAAGAACAACCGCGCCTATCATTGAAACTATAAAGTAATTAGGACCGGAGATATGCACTTCGCTCCTCGCCCTCTAACACCCTTCATTTAAGCCTTTCTTTGTACCTAATGCCAGACATTAAAAGGACCATACCGCCAATAAAAACGGTTGAAGAAATGATAAACTCCACAGCTAATAGATGGAGATAAATGTCTAAAGGTATTAAGAATAAACCGACGATTATAAAGCAAAGTTGGTAGCTTCTGTTTTTATCCACAGCTACCTTATACCCTCTTAGGATATAATATTTTGTTAACGTATTTATTGATTTGAACAAAAAAGTGGTAGTTCCCGAGCTCAAATTTAGGGCAATTCTGCGTTTCATAGATTATCGTCTCTTGAGAGAATAGCGAATTAAGGTTGTTAGTTTTTTCTAATCATTTAAGGTGAAACCGAACTTGCACAAATTAAATTTGCGGAAAGTCGTTAGCGCTGCTGAAGCCGCTAAGAATCCTGAAGAACGTTGGCGTCTCATAAGCTGGGCATAACGTTTGAGGGTTCAATAATGCTAAGAGTTCTTTTGCAGCCTGAAATAAATTAACCAATACCGAGATGGATGTCTTAGTAAGCTGGCAAGCCGTCTGTTCCGATGCCTTCAGCGACGAATTATACCGTTAAACTCATAAGCATTATACAAAGTTTGGCAACATATGAAATGTGCAGATACACCTGGCTCTAAGCCAAAGTGGGCTTTGAAAGTTACAAGTCTAAACGAGTGTAACTGTGCTCAGTTGTTGCCATTTATCGCTGACTCCGGAAAGTAGGATTTCAATCGTTTTTTGGCGAATAAGGCGGGCTGAGATCGGTACAAACGCAGGTCTAAACAATCAGCAACTCGCTGAGCTCATGGGTGTAGCAGAAGATGGGCTTGCTGAGGCATTGAAAAGGGCATCTGAAGACAAAGTTAGAGCGGCATTATGGACAACATTGTTGGGTTTCAAAGGTCTTTTCTCGAGCAAATCCGCACTAGACATACAAGAACCAGCTTACAAGAGATGGAAGCCGTATTCAAAGCGACTGGATCCTTCAAGCACTATCAAATCACCAGACGACCCTCGAAAATGGCGTGAGCAAAATCTTGCGACGACGTTGACAATCGAATCGGAAGGAGAATCGGGGGGCTTCACAAAGCTTATTATACTGATCGACTGCTCAGGAAGCACCATAAAACCTTATGGTAGCAAAACGGTTTTGGGCTATATCAAAGATGCAGCCTATAGCCTCATAGCTTACGCCAAAAAGCTCAACCTTTCGGTGGCTTTAATCGGGTTTAGCAGTAACGCTTGGATCATAGCTAACGAATCAAAAGACTACCTCAAACACGCTCGACAGGTTTTCATTCTAAAACCACTTGGAACAACAAACCTTGGAAACGCAGTACAACTAACGGCTAGGCTTAGACCTGACAGAGCCCTTATCGCTCTGCTAACGGATGGATATGTAGCCCCTGAAGATCTTTTGCAGCTTTCTGAACAAACACAGGCAAACAAGGTCATAGCAGCCATTGTCAGCGTAGAAGCGCGAGGTGTAGAAAACATGAAAGCGGTCTCAAAAAGAGCAGATCTCTTTGAAGTCAGGCCGGATAAAACCGGCAAAACAATAATTTCAATGCTGCCAAAGTCCACTTAAAACAAAGCAACGCAACTTGCTTTCCTTAAGTCCTAACCATTGTGTTTAGGGCTCCTTCAAACGTGTGAGAGGTGAATTTCTATGGCTAAAGTATCATTTAGATTTAATGATCGATTTGTTGCGTATTTAAAGAGCATTGCTGGGAGATGGGACCCACAAGCTAAGGTTTGGGTTGTGCCGGAAACGAAGATATTAGAGGTTGAAGCTAAAGCCAAAGAGCTTGACGTTCAAAAACTCAAAATCGAAACTGGTCAGAGAGCAACCAGTTCTTCTTCAAAGCCTGTTGAAGGCGTTATAAAGATGAGAAAAAGCAGAGACTGCCGATTTGTCCTAATCTCGGTCGATCTAATAGCATTCACTGATGACGTAAAAGAAATGCTCTACGGCGAAAGAGAGACAGTGCGCTTCAAAGTTTTGCAACCTAAACCTCTGCTTCAACCGCAACCGTCTTAGGCATTTGCTTGGAAACTTGGCTTGGTTTACTAATTTCCCCTTTTGTTTGGTTTGTAGTTAAATTAGCGTAGTTTTCAATTTGGAGGTGTTTTGATGAATTATTTAGAGGATAGAGTAAATGTTAGAAAACCCTTAGTTAGGGAAATCTTCGGAATTTGCCTGTTTAATTCTCAAACGAGTAATAGAGGTGAGTTATATGTCGTTAGATAGGGATTTTTGGGAATCGAACCCATGCTGCAAAGGCTGTACTAAATGGAGTCCTAGAGACAAAGTAGTTGTTGAGGGTGATGAAGTCAGGTATCTTTTATGGGGAAGCCAAGTCGCAACTTGGAACAAAACGAAAGAAACCTTGATGGTTGACGATTGCGGTTGGAAGACAAAGCTTACTTTCAACAGACTGAATGCCATTCTATCAGAACTACGCATCTCTATCTATAGTATACGAGGTAAAACCTACATATGGAACCCTAAACGGCAAGTAGAATACCTCTGGGAAGGAACCCACACAATAAAATTAAACCCACTTAAAATTACGCCCTGCACGCCACGCAAGACTAACAAAAAAGTTTCGGCTGCGTTAAGAAACTACTACGCAATGGCGTCAGAGCGTATTGAAGAACGTAAGCAGCTGGTCACAAAGACATTAGATGGCTTTGTTTGTCTGTTCCCAAGACGATACTATAGTAGAGAATTTTCGATGTTAGTTCTTGGCCTGTATGCAAGTGGTGATACCATCAAAGCCTACATGGGTAGAGTAGCTAGCTCAAAGGTTTACTCGGCCTTTATGAGAAACGATGCAACATCCTTGACAGGTTACCTTGTTCAAACCGGAGAGGAACTCAACGACCGCGAAATGTTGTCGGAGTTAAATTATTTTAGGGTTGACACTCCCTTTTTGCCTCAACCGATTTTGCAGCACCTTGCTTTGATGAAAATATTGGAGGCATAACAAGTGACAGCCCAAGAAATAATCACAGTGTCCTTTGACTTTAATGGCGAAACAATTTCAAGCGGCAATGTGAAGTTCAGCGTTGATAGTTGTGGCTTTCAAGGCATCAGCTTCTATATCCCATCGCAGTATGCCCTACTGCTCCTGAAAGAAGAAACAAGAGCAGAGGCTGAAAGATTAATTCAAGAAATCTCTAAAGCCTCGCTAGTTAGTTATACTCAAAAGAGGCTATTTAAGCAAGCATGCGAAAAAGGATTCAAACCTGTCTGGTCAGAGTTGCAGGAGTTAAAACGTAGGTATCCAACAAGTGAACCAAAATTCTATGCTTATGTCTCCTACGATAGTACTATAGACAAAGGTCGAATAGTTCTTCTAACATCGGAAAAAGCGATGATCTTTTACGCTCGAGATAACCTTGACGTTGTAAGCTTGAACTTGCCGTTAAACATCTATACTTGCCCCCAAACCTATACAGGCTTTGACTTGGATCCAGAGAAATACCGCCTCCTTAAGGGTCATGAAAAAGAGCTGATGGACTTAATAGAGGAGCTAAATCAATATAGCAACTACCTTCGCGGTAATCAAATAGATGTCTGCTTCGAAAAATTCTTCGTTAACAGAGAAGAAGCCTTGGAATTGTTAAAGGATATAAAAGCAAAAGTAGGCAACAAGGAAAGTAGAGACCATCTGTTTAATACTCTTACAAGTAAAAAGTTTTTGGAGTTCTCTGAGGGGCTGTTTGTTCATGACTATTGGTCGACCTATTATGTTTCAAAGAACGGTGAAGTGCACAAGCTTTGTTACAGTAAGAAAGTGGATATGCGAGAAGCAGTCTTGAGGGCATATGAAAAGGGGACGATACCAACAAAACTAGAAGAAGTAAAAGAAGAGCGCTTACTAAGAGAGATAGCTGAAATCGTCGGAAAAGCCAGACCGGACATAGCCTTTGTAATTCTCCCATAGCTAGGAGGCATTGATTTTGAGTTTGAAAAGCGAAACCATCTATAGAATCCTTACCCCATACATAGACAAACTCTGTCAATTTCTACTTAGCGAAGACATAGACTTTGAAGAAGCTTCGATTGAAAGTTTTGCGGACCTTATCTGTCTAAAGACTGAATTAACCATCAGAGAAATGACCCATGAACTTAACACCAGAATGCAGAACGGCGAACTAAGTTCTTTACGACAACTTATTTTAGAAAATCCAAAAAACGCCAAGAAAGCTGCACGGTATGCATCTAAAATACTCAAACATCGCATACGAAGAATTCTCGAGGAAGAACTCATCCGATCAACAACTTGCTTAGAGAAGAACCCGGGAGGTGAAAAATATGAACACAATAAATGAATACCCAAGGCCTGGCGACTTAGTTTTTGTAAATGCCACTGATGATGTCCTGATCGCTGTCGGTTCATACGGTATAATCATAGGTGAAGTTAACGACAAGGAGCAGCAGCAAACAGTGAGCGTTGTCTTCAATTTTACGGTTCCATGGTGGCTGAAAGCAAACGGTGATTCTGAGGTTATAAATGCTTCCGGAGGACCACAGAGAGGAATTAGAACAGCACTTCTAAAGAGCAGCCAAAAGCTAAGGCGCCAAGAATTTCGTTGCTCTGAAAACTCCACTCAAGTAAAGCAGTAAGAGTTTGGAAGATTGATCTCAATAAGCGTTAATTTTTGGAGGTGTTGACTTGAATAAACGAGAAGTTTTACAATTGATTGCTAGGTTCAAAATTGATCGCTGTCCTGACTGCGGCGGTGAAGAAATCCAAGTGCATACTGACAGGTTTTTCATCGTTAATACTACGAAAAAGGAAGCCTATGAGCCCGTAAAAGAAGCAAATTCAGAAGATGCAGACGTGACGGAAATTGTGTGCAGGAAATGCGGTAGTAGAATTACGGCACTCCAGGATATCATTATCTTCAAAACGGCAATTATGGAGCAATTGAAAAATCATCTAAAGCGGCAACCAATAAACAAAGAATTCCTAAACTACGTTGAAATCTTGGAAACAAACCTTCCCTCATGGTTGCAATCCAGAACCTTAGACATATCAACCGAGTCGACGCAGCAATTTTCGTAAGAAATCATAACATGCAACAGAGTATCGTTAATTCCGAGTGGACACTGGCGCCCTTTTTCTTCAAGGGCAGTTCACTTGATGTTTTCCGGATGGAGCTTTTGGCTCTGTTCGATGAGCTGGTAAACTCTCCTGAAGATGTCAGCGGCTAACGCCTGCTGACTGCTCCTCAGCTAAGAACTGAGGGGTTGGCTTTCCGCGCCAGCCACTGGAAACATATCCAGTGTATGCGGCAAAGCCGAAATATGGAAAACTAACTAAGCTTTCCATATTGAGAGGCGTTGATCAACCAAGATAGTTGAAAACAGCCATCCTCACGAAGCCTTCGTACAAATAATAATCAACTTCTCATTTTCTCTACCGAGTCATCAACATGTAAGCATAGCACATACAAGTCATTGTATATGGCGAGGCATATATTAATGGGATAAACAAAAAAATTATCGTGGTCTAGTAGCCCAATTGTAACTTCACCGATGATGGCTTACTCTTTAATGATTGACTTCACCGTTGATAATTCAACAATCCATCTTCTGAATAAACCGGAATACCTAGATGGCTTAATCGGCATCTTAAGCGGTGAATCGGTCAGCTCTCAATAGTGTTAGCCACTATAAGTAGCCGGATCAAAGTGATATTACATTCAGCTTTGAAGGAACAGCTTCAACAAAAAAAGAGAGAGGTTTTGCTGTATTTTTGTTTTGCTTATGGGTTAGGTAGCGGAGGAAGCACTAGAACTGTATCTAAGTATATGTCATTGCTATAGTCACCTGAGCTTTGACGGTATACTGCAAAAGAGATATACCTAAAGTTGGTCGCATAGCTCCCGCAGTCAATCCAGTGTGCCCCGCCGGGACCCACATAAACGTCGCGAATTGGTTGCCAGCCAGAGTCACTGTAGTAGGAAGCGTACATTCGAAGACGACTTGTATATCCAGAAGAATAGCCATAGATCCATATGTGCCCGTTTGCAAGATTAGCCCCGCTGTAGCCCATACTGCCTATGAGGCCTGCTTGATCGTTTACGTTGACGGCACGCAAGCGTGTGTAACTACCAGCGGGCTGTGCGCCTGTGAAGCCATTTTGGTTGCTGACTGACCCTG
>JAXDAO010000163.1:0-13970 GCA_034679745.1 Bathyarchaeia archaeon | reverse complement strand
GCGCCATTGATTTGACCTGTGATTGTGTGTTTCGCCTTTTAGTCGTCTGCACAAAGAAAATAGGTACTTGCGAATGAAGCCTCAAGCCCGAATGTAGGACAAATCCATTGGTCTACTTCATCCTTGCTTTTGGGTACTCCCTTAGACTAATTAGGCTCTTATGTCATATTATTATCGGGAAAGGAGGCTACTGAATTGTCCAATCAGGTTGTTGGTTCAATAGCTAGAATATCAGTGCCCTCAGTTGATCCCTCAACGCCTGTCAGCAAGATTGCCTCGATAATGACAAAGCAAAATATAGGCTCGGTTATAGTGACAAGCGATCTCGGAGTCATGGGTATTGTTACTGAACGAGACATAATAGAAAGAGTGGCGCTGGCCAAAAAAGACCTATACGGATTAGTCGCCCAGGATATAATGACTTCACCGGTAATCACCGTACATTATGACAGAACACTTCGAGAAGCGCTCAAGATTATGAAGGATAATAACATAAGAAGACTCATAGTTGTCAAAGGCAAAATCATTCTTGGGTTAGTGACTGAAAGACGATTGTTGCTAGCAAGTTACGCTGAGCAAGGAGCCTATTCAGAGACGTAGCTTAATTGTTATAGTGCCATAAGGTTTCCATGGTGTGTTTAGCTTTTTCTATAAGTGATGAAACCGTATCATGGGGCAACCCCGTTGTCCTTTCAAGATAGCGAATATCCTGAGCCAACAATTGTCTTATTAGCACTATTCCAGCATTCACTAAACGAAGTCTTGTATCCGTACTTACTCCTCTTAGACAACTCAAAGGATAAAGCTTATACTTCTGAACCGTGTCGCGTAGCGCAAAATTTTCAGGAGAAGCCCACCCAATCTGCAAAATGTCACGGCAACGGCCATAAGCTATTGCGTGATCGGAGAATCGAGTATTGGTTACTATAATAGCCCTATCAATCTTGATTGTTGTTACACCCTGCGCATACCCTTCGGTGACGTCTTCTATTATGGCTCTGGCTATTCGGCTCTCGTCAAGACCCGTGAGAGCATGATAATTAACATGATGTTTTGCCTCCACCAGGTAGGTTAAGCCATCTTTGGTTGCTAATGCATCTACTTCATGTTCTCCACATAACCCTCTTAAAATAGCATTAGGTTGAACATGAAAACCACTATGAGCCAATAGAACTCGAACGAAAACTTCGAATTCAGGTTTAGAAACCATCAGGCTTATGCCCCGTCTTAGATCAAAAAGGTGCTTGACAGCGGGCTTTTTTTTACGTATCAGAGTAAAGATAATTTGCAGGATTTTTTTGGTGTTTATACCATCATAGACCCTTTTGGCTACTTGTTGCTCGATTTGGACTGCAACTTCGCGACTCGCACCCAGTCTAAGGCATGTCTGGATGATTTTTTCTCTATCGTAGGGTTGTTTGAAACCGTTTGCTTTGGTTACAGAAACTGCCAAGTGGTCTTCTTCCTTTTGTTGAACTGATAGGTTGCTTAAGGCTTTAATTTTTGCTATTCAACGCTAAAAGAAGAGAAATGAAAGTTAGGGTTTATTTTTAAATATCAACTTATCGTTCTTCTCGTCAACCACGATAACTGAGCTTTTGTCGACTTTCTCGTGCAGAATAATCTTTGAGAGTTCATTGAGAACGTTCTTTTGAATCACACGTTTTATTGGTCTTGCGCCGAATTGTGGATCAAAACCTACCTTTGCGATGTAGTCTATGGCTTTCTTTGTGACGTTTATTTTGATGTTGTTCTTTTCGAGCATTTTTTGGATGATTTTTAGTTGGTTTTCAACGATTTTTCTGACTTCTTCCTCGTTAAGGGGCTGGAACATGATTATCTCGTCGACTCTGTTTAGGAATTCAGGTTTAATGGTTTTCTTAAGTAGATTGAAGACCTGCTCTTTTGTTTGGTTCCAGATTTTTTCTCTGTTGTCGTTGTTTGCTTTTTCTAGGTTTTCTTGGATGATGTGTGAACCGATGTTTGACGTCATTATAATAATAGTGTTTTTGAAGTCTATTGTTCTGCCTTTATTGTCAGTTAATCTGCCGTCGTCTAAGACTTGTAGCAATATGTTAAAGACATCGGGGTGAGCTTTTTCAATTTCGTCAAGCAATAGTACAGAGTAAGGTTTTCTTCTCACTGCTTCGGTTAGTTGTCCACTTTCTTCATAACCAACGTAGCCCGGAGGTGCACCAACTAATCTAGAAACAGTGTGCCTCTCCTGATACTCTGACATGTCGATTCTTACCATATTGTTTTCGTTGTTGAATAGAAACTCGGCGAGTGCTTTCGCTAATTCGGTTTTGCCGACGCCTGTAGTGCCTAAGAAAATAAACGAACCGATTGGTCGTTTGGGATCCTGCAGTCCAGCGCGGCTTCTTCTAATTGCATCCGACACCGCTTGTATCGCTTCATTCTGCCCGATCACTCGCATGTGGAGCTCTGTTTCGATGTTCAGTAATTTTTCCTTCTCAGTTTGCAGCATTCGACTAACTGGTATACCTGTCCAATGAGAGACAACTTCAGCGATTTCTTCAGAGTCAACTTCCTCGTTAACTAATGGTGAACCCTTCTGTAGCTCAGAGAGCTTCTTTTTTAGATCTTCAATGGCTTTTGTAGCCTCAGGAATCCTGCCGTACCTTATTTCAGCAACTTTCTCTAAGTCGCCTTTGCGGTTTGCATCTTCATCTTCGAATTTTAGCTGTTCGATTTCATTCTTCTTTTTTTGGATCTGCTCAACAATGTCTTTTTCAGCTTGCCATTTTGCTCTTAATTTGTTTCGCTCTTCGCTAAGGTTAGCGATTTCTTGATTAAGTGATTTCAGTTTGACTTCGTCTTTTTCTCTCTTTATGGCTTCACGTTCGATTTCTAGCTGCCTTATCTTTCGCTCGATGGTTTCCAGTTCTTCGGGTGCTGAGTTGATTTCCAGCCGAAGTTTTGAGGCAGCCTCATCAATTAGATCAATAGCTTTGTCGGGGAGAAACCTATCAGAAATATATCTCTGGGATAGCTCTACTGCAGCAATTATGGCTTCGTCCTTGATTCTGACGTGATGGAAGACTTCGTATCGTTCTTTGAGTCCTCTTAGGATGGAGATAGCCGCTAAGGTATCGGGTTCATTAACCATAACGGGTTGAAATCTACGTTCAAGGGCTTTGTCCTTTTCAAAATATTTCTGGTACTCTTTGAGAGTCGTAGCACCTATTGCACGTAAGTCGCCTCTGGCCAAAGCAGGTTTTAGAATGTTTGCTGCATCCATTGCTCCTTCGCTAGCACCGGCGCCGACGAGCGTGTGGATTTCGTCGATAAAAAGCACAATCTCGCCTTCAGAGGAGACAACTTCTTTTATGACGCTCTTCAGGCGTTCTTCGAATTCACCTTTGTATTTTGCGCCAGCGATCAATGCGCCCATATCGAGCGAGTATATCTGTTTTGACTTGAGATTTTCAGGGACATCACCATTCACTATTCGGTGAGAGATCCCTTCTGCGATTGCAGTTTTGCCGACACCTGGCTCACCGATGAGAATAGGGTTGTTCTTTGTTCTTCTAGACAGGATCTGTAGAACTCGGCGAATTTCTTCATCGCGACCTATAACTGGATCGAGTTTTCCTGTTTTGGCCCTGTCATTAAGATTAATGGCAAACCGATTTAGGGCATTATATGTTTCATCTGTAGTTTCGGAACTCACAGTTGATCCTTTCCTCAATTGTTTAATAGCTTCTTTAAGTTCATTTTCTATAACTCCACTATTTTTAAGTAACCGAGAAGCTGGATCATTCAAGGAAAAAATTGCCAAAAACAGCTGTTCAATGGAAACAAACTTATCTTGGCTCTCAGAAGCTAACTGCTGGGATTTTTGTAAGACCTTATTAAAATTGGCGGATAAATATTGCTCGCCCCCGGTTACTTTAGGCAAAGAATCAATCTGCCTATCAAGCGAAGCTGATAAAGCCTCCAAATTCACAGTCAATTTTTTAAGCAAATAAGGAATAACGTTTTCGTCAACGATCAGCATAGATTTTAGAAGGTGAACTGGTTCAATTGCTTGGTTTTGCTTTATTTGGGCTATCTCGAGGGCCTTTTGGATGGCTTCTTGAGACTTGACCGTAAAATTGTTAAGGTTCATCTAAGTAAATTTTTTGCTTGCGATATTTGAATATTATCCTCAAGAGTAAAAAAAGGCATTTGCGATTAGTTTTTTACTTTAGGTTCTTTCAATCTACTAATATCAAGAATAGAAATGTATCTACACACCAAGAACTGCTGCAAGCACCAATATCCCTCCTACGGTTGTAGCAATATCAATACGGCTCCTGATCCTTCTCGAATCTTGAGATTAAATGTACCTCGCAGATCTTATTTAGTAACATTACAAACTTGCGATATTCAGAAAGCAAAAATATCCATTTTTAGCAATTCTTATAGAGGAAATAAAAGGTTAGAGAGTCAGTGAAAATCATGAATACCAATGAATTAAAGGCGCTGTCAAAAGATCAGATCCCTGCACTTTCAAAAAAACTTGCCAGTGCGGACATTGATTTTCTTGTGGATTTATTGAGTGAAAAAGATGACAAGTTAAGGTATAACGCTTTTTTGTTATTACAGGCCCATTCTCGTGAACAGCCTTCAGTATACCGTTATTGGGATGTATTGGAGAGGAAATTGTTTAGCAATAATTCCTATCAGCGTAGCTTAGGTGTGATGCTTATAGCAGATAACGTTAGATGGGATAACGAGGGTAAATTTACTAAAACATTTAACAAATACATGACTTGCTGTAGTGATGAAAAATTTATTACCGCAAGGCAAACCGTTCAGGGGCTCGAAACCATAGTTAAGTCAACTGACCGCTATAATGATGCAATAAAGCAGGCATTAGTTAAGCTGCAATTTACGAAGTACAAGGAAAATCAGCAGAGTCTTCTAAAAAAAGATGTGTCGAATGCGCTTAAAGCAATTGGCTGAATTCAAAAAATTGAGGCTATACCGTATAATAAAGAAAAGATATTTCAGGGTTTTAGGTTAGAAATAACCTTTAAATGTAAAAACTATTTCTTCCCTGTTTTCTCTTCATGCTTCTTCTTTTTTGCTGCATTCTTTTTTGCTAATGAAGGCATAATTGTCTCCTCTATTGCTGCTATTTATGCAGGGTGCACCTAAAAGCTTATGCTAAAAACAGTGAGCGTGTAATTGATTTAACCTTATATAATTGATCTTCTAGTTCTTGGAAGCATACATCAAGGGCACGTCTAGGGGAAACAATAATGGATGAAGTTTTAGAGATGCTAGATAAAACAGTAAAAAGGATACAGAAAACTGCAGAGGATACAAAAGAAGCAGTCTGGAAAAAAGCCTCTCTCTACGAGCAACTTCAGCAATCGCCTGAAGCCACTCAAGAACAAAAGATAAAAGCATTCATGAAAAAGACGCTAGAGCTGGATCGACTTGAGCGTTTAAATTCCCAGCTTAGTTTGCTGTATTCACTTCAGATTTTCGCGTTTAAAGTTAAGGTTTTAGAGGTCTCAGTTGAGAAGATAAACGAACAACTCATGAAGTCTGGCGTTTTGCAGAATAATGGCGAAGTGGAAGACATCAAAAAGAACATTGAGGCGCTGAAAATCTTAATTGAAGCACAATATGAGTCAATGAAGGAAATCAATGACTCACAAAACAGGAACCTGGGTTACATCCATTAAAAATTAAAATAATAAAAAGGGCAGCTTGGTAGTGCAACCGTAGTTGGTTGACTGCCTACAGCTTTTTTGTTCCGTGCTTGATTAGAAGAGCTTTTCCCAGCTTGTAACTAGGTCGAGGACTTCTTGTCCTGCTTTGCCGCCGTAGCTCTTTAGGCGTTCCCGAGTGTCTTTCTGTGCGATTGCTGCTTTCTGGAATTCCTGCATCTGTGCTGCTTTGTCTGTGAGGTAAAGTAAACCGTCAGCGCCTGCGCGTGCCATGCGGACTGAGACTGTGAGGAGTTCGCTTGGTGTTGGTGTTTCTCTTGGGTCGTCGCCGGGGCCTATAACGTAGAGTGCAATGTTTAGCTTTGTGTCTTTGAAGAGTTTCTTGAAGTTGCGTGTGAGCATTTCCCAGTACCATGGTGTGGCGTAGTTCTTGCTGAACATGACTACGAACATTTCGGTTGTGAGGGGTAGCATATCATCAAAGTTGACGCCGAAGCGTTCATAGTTTGTGACTGGGTCTGGTAAGACACCGATGTAGAGTGGTTTTTTGGCTTTGTTAATTACGCGGTCGCTTGTTGCAGCCATGTAGTCTGTGACTTCTTTGCGTCTCCATTCGTACCATGATAAGCCGCTTTTTGCGTGTAGTTCTTTGCAGCGTGGGCATGTGCAGTGGCCGTGTTCTGCGAAGTGGATGCTGTTTAGCCAGACACCTTGGCTTTTGCGTGCTGTGTCTTCCATGTAGTCGAGTTGTTCTGCTCTGTGTTCTGGTTGGGTTTGGCAGAGGACTTCCCAGCGTACGTTGAAGTTGTCGTTGGTTCTCCATGCTGGACCGAGGTCTGATTGGCTGATCCAGTCTGGGTGTAGACGTGCTGCTACGTTGTCACCAAAAATTGCGACGTTACTGTACATATCAGCTTTGGGTGGCAGTCGTCTGCCGACTTCTGGTTTAGTGCGGAAAAGGTCAAAGTCGAAGCCTGGAACTTTCTTTGCTTCAAACATGTATGTGCCGAATTTCATTTGCTTTCTACCTTTTTAGAGTTCAAAACGCTCGGCGCTGTTATAAAGTTTTGCATAAGAAGCGTAAATTTAATTGCAATAACTAAAAGGAAACCCAACGATTGTTTAAGCTGCATTATTACCGTGGATTTTCAGGAAAAAAGGAGTCACCCTATGTTTTTTGAAGTGATTTGACCTATTACTATGCTAAACTTATTGGATTTGTTGCTTGTAGTCCAAATTACATTCGTAGCGATGTCTTCGATGGAGCTCAAGAAGACGTTAACTGGAAAGATCGAACGCTCATTTTACTTTTCTTGATCGTTGAATAATTAATCTTATAAACAAACGCCTCGAAAAAGAGCTAAGTGGGTAGGAAGCTTGGAGTCTAAACCAGTCGCCGTCAATTTCTCAGTTGATCTAATACGATTCCTAGCCATATTCCTGATAATTCTTCTCCACTGCTCTGGCTCGCCATACCGTTTTATCAATCCAGAAATAACAACGCTTGACATTGCCAACTGGTTTACAACCGAAGCTTATGCTGTATTAGGGATGATTGGTGTACCATTATTTGTCATGTTGACTGGTGCTCTGCTACTTAATCCGGCTAAAACTGAGGAGCCTTTACGTGTTTTCTATAAGAAACGTTTCGGTCGTATCGCTTTGCCTTTTATTTTTTGGACTGTTGTGTATTTTGCTTGGGCTTTTCTGGTGCGGGGACGAGAATTTTCAGCTTTCAATGTTGCACAAGGGTTGGTTGATGGGTCGTATGCTCATCTGTGGTACCTGTACCTACTAATTGGGCTCTATGCGGTTACGCCTATCTTTAGGATACTTGTCAAGCATATAGACCGTAGACTGTTCACTTATTTGCTGGTGATCTGGTTTGTTGGCACTGTTGGAGTGCCAATTATTCATTCTATACCAAACTTGAGGTTTAATCCAGTTGGGTTTGTTTTTCTTGACTGGATAGGATACTATCTCTTAGGCATCTATCTTTTAAAAGCCAATATACGCCGCTCGGCGGCGAACATAATTGCTGTGCTGGGGCTTGCGGGGGCATTTATCGGTGATTGGTTAATCACAGGTACTTTGGGAGAACAGTATACAGGCTACTTTTCTAATTACATGAGCGCTACTATAATCATGGGTACTGCTGCTTTGTTCTTTATGTTAATCAACGTTGATCCCCGCAGGGTAGAAAGTCATGCTAAAATCAACAAGATTGTCCATTGGGTAAGTCAAAATACATTGGCTATATTTTTGATTCATATGATTGTCCTGGAAACTTTTACTCTGGGCTTTTTAGGCTTCTACGTTAATAAGTTAACATTTATTGCACTAATTGATGTCCCAGTCTTTACGCTCATCATTTTCGGTGTTTCTGTAGCGTTAGTTTTTGTGCTCAAGAAGATACCATATTTGTCAAAGTTGATTGGTTAAATTTTGTAGGAAAAATTTCGATAAAGCACTTAACTTTTTAACTCACATGAACATAACACAGAGCCAACGGAGAGAGGATAATCCTTGCCAATCAAATATTATGAAGCGCCTGAAATTAAAAAACAAGTTGACCAATTAGCAGAAGAATGCGAGTTCTACCACGTAGTACCTCAATTCGTCTTCTGCGTACGCAGCAGAGGCTCTAAAGCTCGCCGCACCATCGCGCGTATTCATGGCTTAGGCAAAATCTGGCAGGGCGTTCTAAACCTTCCACCGTCATATACTATAGAAGTGATCTCTGAGATTTTTGATAAAATGTCTCCTGAAGACAAAGAGAGAACGCTAATTCATGAACTAATGCATATACCCGGAGGTTTCTCAGGCGGTTTCCGTCCCCACAAGGGCTACGTGGAACGGAGAAACGTAGAGATGGTATATAAGAAGCTTCAGAATGATCGCGCTGCAAAAAGGCAAAAAAAGCTGTTTCCGTAGGAAATTGATAGTTTTCTTAAAAATTCTTCAAGCTCACTAATGAAAATACACAAAGATGAAACTTTAGCAACGAAAAACCATATAAGTCAAAGTTTGCAAATGAACAAGAAAACTTTGCCGCTACGCGGAGTAAAATTAAATGAAGCATGTTATGAAGAGTCTAAAGCACAACGGCATATATGTTCCCCCATATGACCTCAAAGGCTTCAGCGTTAAAATCGCTGGCCAAACAGTTAAGCTTGCAGAAAAATCTGAGCCAATGGCAGTTGCATGGACACGAAGAGTCCTATCAACAACCATCCCTGCACCTGATCAGGTTTTCACTAAGAACTTTATGAGGGAATTCCTTGAACAACTAAAGCAAGAGAACGCCCAGGCAAAATTCTTAGATACGTTTACTCCAAAATACCTTGCAAAAATAGATAATCCAACATTAAACAATGTTAACGATCAAGCCCTTGAAATTGACTTTTCCCAGATCAGAGCTTTCGTTCTTGACGAGAAAGCAAAAAGAGAAGCCCTAACCAAAGAGGAAAAGAAGAAACAGGCTGAAGAACGCAAAGTTAAGCGTTTGGAGTTCAAAGAGAAATTTGGATATGCCGAAGTCGACGGTCATCGATTGGAAGTTGCAAACTGGACTTCGGAGCCTTCATGTTTGTTTGCTGGCAGGGGTGACCATCCTCAGCGTGGTAAATGGAAGGAAGGCCCAAGCAAGGAAGATATCACACTTAACCTTTCTCCAGATGCTCCAAAGCCCGAGGGGTGGAAGGTTACTTGGGAACCAAATAAGATGTATGTAGCGAAATGGGTTGACAAACTCACTGGTAAAGTCAAGTATGTTTGGTTCAGTGATACCGCATTTCTTAAACAGAACCGTGAAAAAGAGAAGTTCCAGAAAGCTGAGACTCTAGGTAAAATGATTAGCCAAATCGAAGGTCATATTCTAAAGAACTTGGATTCCAAAGAAGAGGAAAGGCGTAAAGTAGCTACTGTTTCATGGCTTATCCTTGTCCCCAACATGAGGGTTGGCGACGAAAAGGATCCGGATGAAGCCGACACAGTGGGTGCAATAACGCTTCGGGCTGAACACATAAAAATTGAGGGCGATGTTGTCCACTTTGACTTCTTAGGAAAAGATTCTGTCCGGTGGGTTAAAGCATACAAGGCACCTCCGGCAGTTATCCGAAACATTCAGGAGTTCATGAAGGACACAAGCAAAGAATACCTATTCCAAGGAATCGATAGTAAAAAAGTCAGCCACTTTCTATCCGAGAAGATGCCTAAATTAACTGCTAAAGTCTTCCGTACCTGGCGTTGCACAAAAACAGTCAAAGAAGAACTAGAAAAGAGTGGTGTTAACAAAAACGACCCCGATTATAAGAAGAACTTTGCAGCAAAGATGGCAAACTTTAAGGTGGCAGAGGTAGCAAACCACAAACGCAAAATTCCACCAACATTTGATCAACGGGTAGCCGACAAAGAAGCTAAACTGAAGGCTATGCAGGAACAATTGAAAGCCAAGAAGGCAGAAGGCAAAAAGACTGAATCGCTAGAAACCCGAATTGAACGCGCTAAACTCGACTTAGAATTAACTAAACTAACCCGAGAATACAACCTGGGCACATCGCTCAAATCATACATTGATCCAACAGCGTATGTTAAATGGGCTAAGAAAGTCAAGTTTGATATAGAAAAATTCTACCCCAAAACACTACGCAATAAGTTCAATTGGGCACTACAAAGCAAAAAAGGCGACTCATCATGCAATTCTGAGTGCATACCTGCATGAGCATCAACGAAACCAAAGACGGCATGATCATCACAGTTTTTGTTAAACCCAATTCCCCAAAATTCAAAATAGGACTTGATGGAAACGAAATAATTGTATACTCCACCGAGGAACCTGAGAAGGGAAAAGTTAACAAGGAAATAATAAAAGAACTCTCTAGACTTTTCAAAGCTAAAGTTGAAATCGTTTCTGGTTTTACGTCTAGACAGAAGCAACTTTTCATAAAAAATATTGGTAAAAAACAAGTGGAGCCAATATTAAAGTCTCTTATTGGCAAAACTTAAAAACCAGCAAGGTTAACGCTTGAGTGTGAAATTCAATGAAAGCGGATGATCTAACTCAAACTGAAGTTACCCAAACCCTCAAAGGAATGTTTGCAGCGTACAAAAAAAGAGACCTTAAAGGTGTACTGTCATTTTGGGCTCCAGACCCCGACATTGTGATTATCGGTTCAGACGTTAACGAGAAAAGTGTTGGGAGAACACAGTTTTCAGTGAGCCTCAAACGTGACTTTTCCCAGGCTGAGATTACGGGGATAGACTTCAAGAATTTTGCAGTTTCCTCGTCAGGTTTAGTTGCATGGTTTTCAGCAGACATGACTTTTCGCGGCATTACAGACAGCAAAGAGTTTGTTTTACCAGGGCGTTTAACGGGGGTTATGGAGAATAGGGATGGGAAATGGTTGTGGGTACAGATGCATTACTCCGTGCCCAGCACTGGACAAACGGAGAGCCAATTATAGTCTAAATCATAGGCACATGTGATATTACGAGAATCGAAATATCCTTTATATTCAAAAATGAGTTATGTATTATTGTTTACAGTTAAGTTCGGTTTGAGAAAGAGAGAGGGACTAACACCCTCACCTTATCCCCTATAATTCTTCCAAAAGCATTTTTGGCGGTTATCCCTGTTTTTTGTGGTTTTAGTATATAACCAAAATGGGTTTTATGCTTGAACTTTGAATCTAAGGAAAGCTGCGATTCCGCCGAAAGCGTTCTTTAGCATTTGTCCTTCTTCGGTTTCGCCTGAAATGACTTCAACTTCTGTGTTTGTTAGTTGAGCTAGATCTGCAATGTCATCAATGATGTCTTTTTTGTCGACAATTGCTAGTGATGGTGCTTGACAGCTTTTGCATGGTTTTCCTACTAGACCTTTCTCGAAATCGGCTAAGTCTTTTCCTTTGATAGTGTGTTCTTCTTGGTAGTTGCAGGCACTGCATTTTATGGTGACACGGATTAAGTCTAGCTCTTCGGATACAATGACCATTCGTACTGCCGCGGAGTTCATTAGGCGTCTAACTTCCCCTTCACCGTATGTTATCATTCCGCTGTCGTGGCCGACTTCGTATAGGAATTTCTGCATGATCTGTTTCTCTTCGATGTAGCGGACTTTTTTCATGATTTCGGGTGCTTTTTCCACTACTTCTTTGACACCTTGTTCTTCAACATATGCTGTGTCTACAGTGTCGATTATTTTGTTTTTAAGCTGATAATTTAGGAATTCGCCTTTTTCAAAATCGTATTTTGTTGGCCCAGGTCCGCCTACGATTATACCTTTCAGGGTTTCTATTGGCAGAAAGATGTCGTTGGCGTGCTGTCCTACACGGGTGAAGTACTCGTTTAGCTGCATATCTCTTAGCCTTTCGTAACGCCTGGCTGATTGACCTCCAGCGCGGGTTTTGCCTGCGACACCCGAGTGCATTTCTCTAATAATTTCCAATCGTTTTCCCTGCAGGGTAGCTATCGTTGCTTGTGAAGCGTCCACCAGCAGGATTCCGTATGTTTCTTTTTCTCGAAGCATTTCTTGGAGGTGTTCAGTATGGAAACGACTGTCGCATCTATAGAGGAAAATTCTGATTGGTTCGGGTGGAACGATGACGTATGATTCCATGCGTTCAGTTCCAGGTCCGCCGCCTTCCTGTGGGAGCGCTCCAGTGAAGACGACAATTCCTTTTTCTCCTGGGTCTTTGAAGAGTTTGAGTTTCTGTTGTGCCTTTACTATGGCGTCGAGTACATTTTTTCGTGTGACGTTTGATTTGATGTTGCTTGCAGTGCCGTACTCGTTGCGCAATAAGTTTAGGGCGTCGCTGATCTGTTTGTCAGGCGGTACGTAGATAGTGATAAGCTCTGTGTGGCTACCTTCTTTGTTGGCTAGGGAATTGATTGTTTTTCTTAATCTGAATAGTTCAAGGGAGCTTTTTTTTGCGACGCTCAAATTTTTTTCACGGATTTGTAATTCAATAACTACGTTAAGTTGAGGAAAATAAAAGTTCCGACTTAAGAAATGAGGGAAGTTATGCTTTTGATACTTTGGGGGCTTTTTCTGGTGGTGCTTCTGGTACGCCGATGGCTTCTTTGAGGAATGCTTTGAATGGACCGAGTTTTCCGCCGTAGTTTCCTGCTGAAATCTTTACTATTCCGGGTGATGAGATAGCAGCCACTACTCCTACTTGCATGGCTTTTTTGACCGCGTCAAGTGTTAAGCCGTTGATGACTATTTCGTAGACGCATTCAACTCCTTCGGGAACTACGGTGTCTGGTACAATTGCGCGCAAGGTGGGGCAATATGTGTGGTTGGTTGAGGCTTTCATTTTGTATTTAAGTGAGCCTGCTTTGCTGCCTGAGCGGCATACTCCGCCTGGGAAGGGCATAATTACGTCTGATACGTTTGCGCGTATGGCGTCTGATGCTGCTTCTGATGCTGCTAATCCTTCTGCTTGTGTTTTTGCGAATATCATAAAGTTGCCGCCTGCTACTGCTTCCATGGCTCCGAAGCCGTCTTCTACGTAGAAGTTACCTTCCATAACTGGGATTTTCCAGCATTTGCGTCCGCCCACCATGGCTTTCTTTTGGAAGCCGTCTCCAAAGTATCTTAGGCTGCTACCGATGGTGAGAACGCGTTTGCCTGTTAAGCCGTTGAAGGCTGCGGTTGTTGGGCAAGTCATTGTGCATTGACCGATGCGTTCCATTAGTTGGTGTTTGAGTTCGAAGCGGTCTTTGTTGTAAATTTGAATCAGGATACCTGGTCGTTTGTCAGGTGTTTGGTCTGCTGGAACAGTTCGTTCGACTGCTGCTTCTGCTGAAGCTGCAATTACGCTTGTGGCGAAACCAGTAGTTACGGAGGCAGCGATTTGTGCCCACTTTTCGTTTTGAGCTGTGATGAGAACTCTGCCTGCCCAGAGTGGGAACATTTCTGCGAAAGTGTCATGGACCTTAACAACGCCGCCTGAGGGAGACTTGACAAGATACATTTTTTCTTTATCGTCGTAACCTTTGATTTCAAGCTGCTTATTATTTGGTGACATTAAAGAGACCTTGCCTGTTCTGTTGGAGTTTGTATAATTTAAGAGTTTTCATGGTTTTTCTAGTTTCAAGTTGGCTAATTTTATGTTTACAAATGTTGGCTTTACCCTTAACTAAAGAAGTAAACTGTGAAAAAAATATGGGTCAGCGCATTCTTTGGGCTTAATAAATAGGTGTTGATTTATCTGTTGTATATAGCTCGTATTAGAACGAGTAGTTCATGGGTTTTTTGGGCAAGTTTCTGCGCATTAATAG
>JAXDAO010000162.1:0-3425 GCA_034679745.1 Bathyarchaeia archaeon | reverse complement strand
AGCCACAATCCTGTCTTCTAGATCAATGAATTCAGACTGCAATTGAAGTGCTTTTTGAGGACAGGCTCTGACGCATTTCCCGCAACCATTGCACTTTTCAGAGTCAACTATGATATAGTATTCACCTGAACCATCACAGTAGCCATAATGCGTGATTATGCTCTATTCACCCTCAGCTTTTTTGCGTTTTCTCGTAGAGTGACTTAGCAAACAGCGCAGCTCCTAAAGCACCAGCGACCATGGGGTCTAAGCCATCCTCTCGCCATCGGGGCATTGGAAGACACTTAACTCCTAGAATAACTTCTATTCGACTTACAATACCTATATTTTTAGATTGACCGCCAGTAATAACTAACTCTTTTTCAAGACCAACTCTATTGATCAAGTTAGCCATGCGAACAGCCATTGCACGTGTGTACGCAGCTAATACTTTTTCTTTAGTCCAGCCCTTACGCAAAAGTCCCATAGCTTCAGTTTTTGCGAAGGCAACACATGTGCAACTTACGGGATCGGGCTCCTTTTCTACTTTGAGAGAAATATCGCCGATTTCCTCAATGGGAATCTGGAGTAAATCTGCAAAGACTTCCATTCCTCTACCAGTTCCAGCGGCGCATTTATCATTCATTAAAAAAGAGACAACTCTGCCCGTTTCATCGATTTTTATCGCTTTAATATCTTGTCCACCTACATCAAGAACAGTTCGTACGCTGGGGCCCCAGATATAGTTGGCGCCTTTCGCGTGGCATGCAATTTCTGTGATTGCTTTGTTTGCCATAGGTACATTCACTCGTCCGTATCCTGTGCCAACAATAAACTTGAGGTCACCTACAGTTAATCCGGTTCCTTGCAAAGCGTACTCAAGGGCTTTTTTTGCGCTCTCAGGACTATTTGACCCTGTGCGTGTGATTCCCCATGAATAAGCTTCTCCGTTAATCATTATGGCGGCTTTAGACCCAACGGAACCAACATCTACCCCAGCGGTTATTATGTCTTTACTACTCCATTTTTTGTTCGGCATTATTCGTTGATATTCCTGCCAACGCCAAAATTCCTCTTTCTTACTGCCTCCGTTCATTCTACTTGCCTCCCTTTACACGAGTAGTCGCAACAAGTGCCGCGCCATATGCACCTACATAATCGGGAAACTCCGGGATCTTTACTGTTACCCCAAGCTTACGATTGAGCGATGCTACGAAGCCTTCATCTTTGGCAACGCCCCCAACTAGGACGACTTCGGGATTTACACCCAAGCGGTGAATCATCGATGAAATACGGTCTGCCATGGCATCGAATACTGCACGAGCGATTTCTGGTTTCGATTCTTGGCGGTGAATTAGTGAGACGACATCGGATTCACCGAATATGACGCATGACGCATTGATTGGGCTAGCACGTTCTGCTTTAAGTGCAAGTGGCCCCATTTCTTCCAATTTTACCTCTAGCGCACGTGCCATGGCTTCGATGAATGCTCCAGCGCCCGCTGCACAGCGTTCGTTAACCACGAAATCGACCATAACGCCTTTTTCGTCGCATTTAACAGCTCGGGCTTCTTCTGCACCCACATCGATTATTGTGCGAGCTGCTGGGATGAGGTTAACGCCTGCTCTGGCGTCTGCACCCATCATACTTACAGTGCTGTTTGCATATGGTGCCATATCCATCGCTGAACCAGTGGCGGAAAAGTGTTGAACGTCGCTGAGTTTAAGTTTAGCTTGTTTTAGTGCCTCATTGACAGCTTCTTCAGCGGCTTTTGTAGGATCAAAACCCGCAAATGCCTGTGCACGTCCAGCGACTGTGCCGTCTTTTAGGACCACTACTTTTACACGTTGAGTTCCTAGGTCCATTCCAACAGTGATCACTTTACAGATCCACTCTCGCAGTTAGCATTTCAAGGAATGCTTCAACACGTGTTTTCATTTGCCCCACGTCTTCCCTTGTATATTCGGTATCAAGATAATAGACTGGGACATTAATTTTGTCCAATGCCTTTTTGACCCTAGTGTATTCCATTGCATAAAGCATACAGCCTCGGACAACGTAGTAGATTACGCCTTGAATATTCCACTCTTTGACCTTGTTTAGGAGCCAGTTTATACGGTCCTCATTTCCGTCTTTGCTTGTGAAACATGGACAAGTGGAAGCCATGAGGTAGCGTTCGCTGATAGCGTTTAGCATATCATCCATAGACCACTCGTCTACCCCAATGGGATCGTTTAAGATTCTTTCGCCGCTACATTGTTCGTCAGCTACGATGATACCTTGAGGGTTACCTTCTTCTACTAGCGTCGGTAATTTCCAATTGTCTGGCCAAAACATTGGTGTACCTGTAACCATTACTCTCGGAGTATCAGGAGAACAAACCCAATCTTTATTTTGAGCCCTCTTCTCAAGTTCGTCACATAGTGCCTCAGTTTTTTCTGTCCAGCGTTTCTTATCATCCCAACTATAAGCCTGATTGACAAGCATGGCGTCTCTGCCCATTATTACAGGATTACCTTTTCGCAGCTCTTGGAGTCGTCTAAATGCTTTTGTTGCTCGATGACTGATTTCGATGGATTCTTTAAGGTTTTTCCGTGTTATCTTGTTACCGGTGAACTCCTCAATTTGCTTTTTCATGTGTTTAATTTCGTCATTCCAGAAGCGCAAAGATTGAGTTGAGTCTTTTATTCTAGGAACGTTCATTCCCCAAATAGTCTTTGAGTCACTCAATATTTCGCTTAGTTTCGTCATGCCGTCACACGTTAAAACGCTGATTAAAGCATCACTCTTCTCAAGGAATGGGGAGAGTTCAATCAGTTTAGCGCCAATGGTCGAGCGTAGTACCGGACAAACCTCAACGGGCACTACTCTATCGCCGAGCTTGGAAGTATCATACCAACCAGAGTTAACACGCACAGGTACAGCATCTGCTGCCAAAATCAATTCTGTCGGAGCAAACAGGCACATATAACCTATAACTTTTTTGCCTTTTTCTTTTTCCGCTTGAATTTCCTCTTGGCGTTGACCAAATAAGTTAGCTATGTTATCAAAATACTTCATGTTTTCTGGTCTATGCGGGTCAGCTTTCTTCATTCGGTCAATGTTGTCTGCGATAATTTTTTGAGATGCTGCTTTCACGGTATTTCTTAGTTCATCAATTTCTTTTCTAGATACTTCAGGCATGTATCTTTTTTCTACTGTTTTTTTACTCATTTCTCTTTTCCTCATTCGTTATCCGATGGGTTCAACCAGTTTCTTGACTTAAACACTGTTTTGCTACCTAACTTTAGTTTCAAGGCATCTTCGTACGGGCACAGTTCTATGCATCTTGCGCAAACCATACATTGAGATGTAGCGATTTTTCCACCTTTTTGATCATAAATTTCGTTAACTTGTAACGGGCAGGCACGTTTGCAAACTCCGCATTTTGTGCATTTCTCTTCATC
>JAXDAO010000161.1:0-4487 GCA_034679745.1 Bathyarchaeia archaeon | reverse complement strand
GCTGTAATTTGTGTATCGTGTGCCATAATTTTAGTGTTATACTACTTTCGCATTAAAAAATCATACGTTAGGCAATGATTATTTCTTTGATTATCGTGCTTTTAGATATAAAAAAAATTAATACATTAAAGCTTATCAGCCGTATAATCTTGTAGCAATTTATCCCTGAGTTTTGACGCAACCGTTTCGGTAGGCTCGTTTGAATCAATTATTGTCCAATCATCAAAACGGGTCAAGGAAAGGGCTTTATTTCTAACTTTTTTAAGCGATGGAAAGTTTTCGAACATCTCAGTTTCTGATCGATTATTTTTAATACGGTTTCTCGCCACTTCTGGGCTAACATCCAAAAAAAACATGTCTTTAGATTTGGGAACTACTGAAGAAAAAAAATTGTAAGCTAAAGTGTGCAAAGGTGTTGGCAGGTAGGCTGTCCCCATTAAGTACCGTACGAAAACTATGAAATCGCATTTTCTCCATGAGTAAAGAAGAATTGAACGGATAACATCAGCCATGTAGAATACTGCTGAGGCAAAATGGGCGTTCTTGCCCTCGGAATATAAGAAAGCGCGAGCTTTTTTGCCAAACCAATTATCATTTTCAGGGTGTATTCGTAGACACACACTCTTGTTCATTTGCTGCAAAGATTTTGATATTAGGTGAGCTTGTGTGCTTTTTCCAGAACCATCTAATCCGTCGATAATAATTAGCATTGGGTTTAGATGCCCCCAATTATAAGCAGAAAGGTTACGGCACTAAGAATTGGAACCGCCAAATTATCCAGTCCACGTGGGGTTAATGCTTCGCAGAGTGTCGCTACAGTTGCTGCACATAAAGAGGCAAATAGATAGTTTGTTATTGAGAGTGGATAAAGAAAGCCAAAGTAGGCAAAGCTAGCAGCGAGAACTAAGAAGCAAGTTGCAAACATGGTGAGAGAGCCCTCGACGCTTTTCTTTGCACATATGTTAAATTGGTGTCTACCCCATTTCAAACCTATGATAGATGCTGCAGCATCTCCGTATGCTAACGGAATTATGCCTGCAGCTATTAGCCATGGCTGATTAGAGAAGAAAGCTGCCAGAATCGTGTAGGATATGGCATAGAAGACTAAGCCGTACGTGTGGCCGCCGAAGGTTACATCGCCTAAGCTGCTGAGCTTCTGAGTTAAACCCTTGAAGGGTGTTCCCGGTGACACGAGAAAGGTTAAGAGAATAAAGGGGGTGGCAACGAAAAAGGGAAAATTCAACGGAAACAAAACGTAGGTGAAAAATGGAATTATCCAGATAAAGTTGCCAATCATTATATGAAGGAATTTCCTGGACAGATTTTTGGGTAAGCGATCTTTGATTTTTCCCGTTATTAGTATTATTGCTATGATGTAGAGGTAGCAGGCGCCCAGCAATGCCAAGTTAAAGGTCATATCTGCGCCCATTGCAGCTCACCCAAGCGTTCCTGCAACAAAGGCCAGTAACCCAAAGATGAAAAGGAACAAGACCAGTTTTTTGACTTTTCGGGAGTTCTCACGATCAGGTTTAATGACTAAAGAAATCGAGCACCAGATTAAGCCCACATCAGTCACCAAAACGAAGGGTATGAACCACACTGTAACTATGCCAATAATCGGGGGCAAGATGGATAGGGAAACTGCAAAAAGAAAGAAGAAGGCTGCGGATAGCGCCGCTTTTTTAGTGCCAAACCTTACCGCCATAGTCTTAATGCCATAAGATTTGTCCCCTTTCACATCTACGATGCCTTTAGCGATTTCACGACCAGTGTTGGATAGAAACGCCATAGCTGCAAAAAGCAGCGTGTTAAGTTTTATGATGTCAAGAGCAAGGAGGCTGCCATAAAGGAAAGGCGCCGCAATGCAAGCACTAACCAAAAAGTTACCCGCGAGTCCACTGCGTTTTCCAAAGGTTGAATATGCAGCCATTACTAGCCAAAAGTAGAAAGCGAAGAGTAGGCAGTAGAGGCTGACGATGTATGCTGCGGCTAACCCGATGGCTGTTAGGATGCCTGTTAAGATGAGGGCTTCTTTTTTGGTGACGTCGCCACTGGGTAGGGGCCGTGTGGGTTCATTGATAACGTCGATACCGTAGTCGTAGTAGTCGTTTATCGCCATGGCGGCTGCTGTTAGGGTGAATGAAGTTATGCCGCCCCAGAGCAAATTGATCCATTGAAAGTTTACGCCTGCGGCGAGGAGTGCACCTACGACGATTGCGAAGCTCATAACTAAACAGTTAAGAGGCCTTATTATTTTCAGTAAGCCTTCTACTTTAGCCCTCAATGTCTCTTCCATATGCTGAAATAATGTCTGTTCTATTTTTAAATACTAACCTTCAATGTGAAATATTTTGACGAGATAGCATCCATGGATTAGCCGCAATCAGTCCAAAACCACCACGACAACCCCGAAATTGGTTTAATGTATATATCTCCATGTTAGCAATAATTAAAAGCCCATTTCACTGTATCGCTGATCAAGAAGATGTTAACATGTCTGAACGATTCGCTAAAAAATGGGAACAAAAAAGAGAAGGAGATAACTTTGTCAATACACTTCGTAACACTGTTCAGCCTGAACCGCCTCTAAAACCTCGATTAGAACTAGCTATTAAAAAACTTGACATGCAAATAAACAAACTTGACGAAGCAAATGAACGCTTTACCCAAAAAGACAAAGCACTATTTTCCAAACTTGTAGCTGCATACACAAACCATGACCAAGCACACGCGAACATGTATGCCACTGAACTAGCTGAAATCCGAAAAATGTCCAGGCTAATTATGAATGCCAGATTAGCACTAGACCAGGTGTCCATGAGAATTAAGACTGTTGCAGAGTTAGGCGACGTCTGTGCAATGCTTGGGCCATGCATAGGTGTATTGCGTAGTGTTAGCAACGGAATAGGTGGAGTATTGCCAGAAGCAGAGGGTGAACTCGGTGATATAGGCAACATACTAAGTGGCTTAATGTTTGAGGCAGGCACAAGCAGTGGTATGTCACTTAACTTCGAAAACGTCAACGAGGATACCTCAAGAATTCTCGCTGAAGCCGCCACAGTTGCAGAGCAAAGAGTAAGCTCCAACTTCCCAGATCTACCCCCGGGAATGACAACGGGTACATCAGTAAATAAAACACAGACTTAAGAGAAAACATACACTTCTTCTCTTAACCTCTTTTTATTTCTTCCAAACACATAGACGAGCTATTTTCTGAAAACACGGGATCAGCCAGTAAGTGTTATATTCAAACATAATAGTTACAAGATTATGGATCCCAAACGTCTCTGTCCAGAATGTTACATTGAAATGAAACCTAAATGTGACAAAGAAGGTAAACTAGTTTATCATGAATGCCCAAAATGCGGGATGCTAATATTGTTCACACATGCAGGACATTAGGACTGGCGATTCCAATAAGATTTATAAGAAATTAATCTTGATATTTAGGTAGGATTTGATTCTTTATGAAGTTTAATCAATTAGTCGACAAAATTGTAACGGGTGCAAACGGCTTTGTCGTTGGCAAAGTAAAAGAAATCGTTATAGATCCCGAAGAGTGGAAAATAACTCATTTTGAAGTCGAGTTAACCAAGGAGGCTAGTCAACAAATTCTTGGTGCAACACCCGCGTTGTTTAATCTTCCCAGGAATACATTAGCAATTTCTGCGTTAAAAAAAGGCGATTTGTGCTGCACCGAAAATGGAATATCTCTCAAGGTAACAAAAGATCAGTTAGCGCTCTACCTAAGACCAATATAGACATTCTGAAATTGCATCGTGAGTTTGGGGGTGCCCCATAGGGAGTTATCCCCAATATCCCATGTTTCCCTATTTAGTTGAAGCGACTTTTGATATCAGTTGGCGGCAACCCTTTTGGTTGCTCGCTTGAAACATTTCAATAGTTATTAGAAGTCGAGAGAGAGAAAGGCGAAAATTTAATTCAGTCATTGCTTTGTTCTACTTATTAGACGAAAACATCGAATAGTTGGACTTATATGTTCCATAAAATGATATGTCTGCAGAGGCGTTTCTTGGTTGAACGCGAGCAGCGAAACAGAACTAGAATACGCACTGCGTGGAAAGGCTTGGAAAGTCTACTGGTTTCTTTTAAAAAATGGCAACCCAGCAGGTGTCCGAGAAATCCAGCGTGCCCTGCATTTTAGTAGTCCCAGCATAGCATTCCACCATCTTGAGCAGTTGAGAGAGCTCGGTTTAGTTGAAAAACAGGAGGTCGGCGGCCACTACGCGCTGGTTGGCGAAGTAAAAATAGGTGTTCTGCGTCACTATGTAAAACTTGGTAAACTTTTGTTTCCAAGGTTTTTCTTTTATGCGTTGTTCTCTACGTTGTTCTATGCGTTGTACTTGGTTCTTATGGTGCATAGTTTAACTCGGGATAATGTCTTCATTATTTCGTTTGGAGCCATCATCTGCGCAATTTTTTGGTATGAAGCTTATCGGGTATGGGGTATGAGACCATTCTAACTC
>JAXDAO010000160.1:0-2930 GCA_034679745.1 Bathyarchaeia archaeon | reverse complement strand
AGCCCATTGTAGCACCTTCAGCTGTCCAGGCAGTTACAACCTTCAATCCGCATCTTCTTAAAACGTCAATTATAGTTGCTGTCTCGATCTCCTCAAACCCAGGCGCAACAAAAACTAATACAGAAGCCATAACGCAATCCGACCAACAAATACAAACTGCAAATTCAAATATAAATTGCAAGCCAAAGTTTACTTCTTAGGTGCCCAACCAGATTTTTCTACCCAATGCAAACTTTACACTAAGGTTTTGGGAAGGTGGCAGTACTGTTTAATGGACAGTTTGTGTCATATTATAATGCGTCAAAACAAGCCATTCTCAAAGGAAAGTTGAAGAATGAAAAAATTAGTCTATGCATTAATCGCTGCAGTAATAGTTGTGACAATTGTAGCTGCTGTAATCCTGCTCTATCAGCCTCAACCGCAACCCCAACCTCAAACTTTCACCTATGATTTCGAAGAAGACTTTGAAGATTGGACAGCAGATTCCCATCTTCCATTGGACCCTAACAATCCAGGCGAACTAGTAGATTGGAAAGTAGAACCTGCAGGCAACGTTTCATTTTCCGGCGACAAGTCTGTTTTACTATACATAGACGGAACCCAAGATGACGGAACTGTATGGATTGAACGCAAACTAACTCTTGAGCCGAATCCACAAAAAAACGTTAACGTGTCTTTCCAATTCTGGAGTCAATCCGAGAGCTTCAACACCTTGGCCGTGGTCGTAGGCTACGCTGGCAGCGAAGACCCTGAAGTAGAAGAGGACTTTCAAATCTTAGGTTCAGCTAACCAAGCGGAAGGCTGGAAAACCTACAACCTAAACCAGCAACTGCAAACGGGCGACTCAGGCGACATCTACGTCGCGTTGGGCTTTTCAGTGCGGTGGGAAACCGATTTGACTTACTTCATCGACGACGTAAAAATAACCGTAACCTAAAATCTGAGCACCGGCGAATTTGAAGCAACACCAAAGATAGCCAAAACTGTCAGGGATTCTTTATTTTCAGGTACCTATATCTATCTTACATAAACATAGCTTGCATCTCGGTGTCACTGTTTGTATGCTATTCTACCTTAGGAAAAAGCGAGAGGCTTTATGGAACTGGAGGACGAAGAACAATTACTTTAAGGTATAAAGGGTTGCTTTTAATCGCTGTCATAATCGTCGCCATTTTGGCTTTCATCTATGCCCAGAGCTCGAGTTGGGAAGCAGGCGTTGAGGCAGATGAGTTATACTTTGGGGTTTCCTTTGGAGGACAAACTCCGCAAGAGGCCAAGATTCTGATTGATAAAGTCAAAAACTACACCAACTTTTTCATCGTAGGGTCATACGATTTATCCACGAACGAGACAGCGCTAAACGAAGTCTGCGACTATGCAGTCCAAGCTAACTTGAAGTTCATCGTCTACTTTGATTTTATCTCAAGGATTGCGTATCCTTGGCATCAAACTTGGTTAGATAATGCGAAAGAACGGTGGGGTGACAAGTTCTTGGGTGTTTATCTTAGGGATGAACCTGGCGGAAACCAAATTGACGGCCAAGACCCTGTCAAGAACGCCACTGACTACAGCGACGCAGCAAACCGCTTCGTAAACAACATAACCTTCTCGAATAGCATGTTAGATGCAAAAAACAAAAGCATCGTAACTTTTACTTCGGATTATGCGCTCTATTGGTGGGATTATTTGGCTGGCTACGATACGGTTTTTGTGGAGTTGGGTTGGAAGCTTAATTCAACGCAACAGATAGCGCTCTGTCGGGGCGCAGCAAATATGCAGGGTAAAGATTGGGGTGCCATAATCGTCTGGACCTACTATGATCCGCCATATCTTGGGAGTTCGCAGGAAGTCTATGATGAAATGGTTTTGGCTTACCGTGCAGGCGCAAAATATGTTGTAGTATTCAATCACCCTACTTATCCCGAAGGGAATCCATATGGAATACTGTCGGAGGAGCATTTTGAGGCTATGGAGCAGTTTTGGAGTTATGCCAATGCTAATCCACGAGAAAACGGTGGAAAAGTCAACGCTGAGGTGGCTTTGGTTTTACCTAAGGATTACGGTTGGGGCATGAGACGCAATGAGTTTTTAACACAGGATAAGATCTGGGGGCTATGGCCTGAAGATGAGAAGGCACCGTTGATTTTGGAGAATACACGCAAGATGTTGGGCAAATATGGTTTGAACCTTGACGTCATCTATGAGGATGAAAGGTTCGATTTTAATCAAAGATACTCTGAAGTTTACTTTTGGAATAGTACTATTCCTTAGCCTTCAGGGTCCAGTAAATCATTCATTAGACAATTCAAACATTATGTTGTGGCTAAAAGCTACATTACAAGTTAATAAAAAAGAGCTAACGTCCCCGAATCCAAAATGCAGAGGAACCAAACGCGATCTACTAAGTATGACACCACTGGATTACTTTAACAGAGTCTAATTATCCCAAAGGAAACTTTAGCGGACTATCTATTGATAGGCGACTGTTCTAAAAAGTAGATTTAAGTGCTGTTATAGCTTAGAATAATTGGGTTTAGATAAATGAGCCATAGGTATATTGCCCCAGCCATTGTAGCACTACTATTAACAGCTACCTTTTTGGTGATTTCTCCTGCATCAGGACAATTCAATCCTGTTAATGCATCAAGCACTATACCCTTACCAGACCGAGAATATGCCAACGGCACCCTCGCCTCTAACAACGCGCCCTTCAAAGTCTGGTACGATTGGGTAAACGTTTCAAACACCCAAGTCCTCTACTATGCCGCTTACACTACGCCTGACTACCCCTTTCCAGTTCCAATCGCCAACATCGTAGGTCAACACTTCATTTTAGAAGATGGCACCCAAATTTTCATTGCCAGCGCCCTATCTGAGTTAGAGGTTTACCGTGACCTAAACAGCGATGGGACTCCTTCGGGAGATAATGA
>JAXDAO010000159.1:0-2503 GCA_034679745.1 Bathyarchaeia archaeon | reverse complement strand
CGACCTCATATGTCAGTAAATGGTTGTCCACCTATTTTTAAACAATAACAAGGCTTTAGATTTTCTACCCATTAATTCAATTAAAAATGGGGGTATTACCGACGCTTACTTTTTAGGCAAAATATACTCATAAAAAAAGCCAGATAACTTAGTATCTGACTTCTCGTAAAATCTCAAACTCTAAGAGAAAGAAAAGAGTTTTCTATCTCTTTAAAAAGTAGAATTAATGCCTATTTGGATGCCTTGATTATCATAGTCACTACCAAATTTTCCATTATAACCACCGTATAAAGCAACTTGGCTAGAGTCATTAGATTTAATAACATGGTCTAATCCGATACTAAAATCTACCAAATCTTTATCTACACCTTGCACGGTGTAAGGAGCGAAAGATCTTGCTTGACCTACAATGCCAGTTTGGATATTAAGATCGTCTCCAGAGACATTCGTGTATTTAACACTACCTAGTAGACGAGTATTACTAGTAGGGAATTGATATTCACCAAGTACACCGATAGAAGTTCGAAGGATATTAGAATCTTGATCTCCAACTGCTAAATTCCAAATATCTGTGCCATTTTCAGTAAAGCCATCAACTGAGACATCATAGTATTCAATTGAAGCAGTTGGACCGATTTTGAACGCACCTATATTTTTTAAGTAATCGACACTTAACGCCGCAAACACCTGCGTGCCGTCAGTCTTACCAGTGGCGGTATCACCCTCAAATGTATCTCGTTTTGATTCATAAGATAAATCTTGATAACCGACCAACGCTTGCACCAATCCACCCTCACCGAAACGAGTGCGCGTGAATGCTGCTACAGAGTAACCATCAGCGTCTATTTCGCCAAGATCTTGATGGGTCTTTGCTGTTGCATCGGTATAACCTACTGCTAGACCAACTGATGAGTTAGTATTTGTTAGACGCTTCTCTATACCTGCCGTTAGCGAATACACATCAACATCATAGCCTAAAGCGTTAGATAATGGATCATACTCTGAACGTGAAAGGCTCGGTGAGACGAAGCCATATAGATCGCTATCCATCGACGACCAGCTACCCGTGTCATTTGACGCAGCTTTTTGGTTGCCGTTGTTGCTACTCCAAGGAACATATCTTGTGATCGCAGCAACTTGGTCACGTGCGGTCTCAAAGCCAATACTAGTAAATGCTGGCGCATGGCCAAATCCAATACTGTCCAAAGCTCTTGCAACGTTTGCGTTTTCGTCGGCAAGAAGATTGGCGATTGCTGCTTGATATTTGTCAGCACTACCTTCAACAGTATTTAGATATGGTACGTTAGCTAACGTATCTAAATAAATCGCATTTTTTAATTGCGTTTCAGTTGTTGCACTCGCGACGATAGGCGCGAAGTCTGGAGAGATACGAACAATAAACTCATTACCATCAATCTGACCAATGGTCATGGTGTAGTTTAAGTTGGCATTACGTAAATCTTCAATAGGTAAAACTTCGAGGCCTTTTTCTTTAGCTGCCGCAAGGATTTCAGCTGGTACTAATTTTCCAGGCTCATAACCTAATTCTTCTACCGGAACACCCAAGTCTTCAGCAAAAGCTGCAAGACGAATCTCGGTTAGATTGCCATAGGTCCAGCCACCACCTGCCAAGTTATTCCACGCAATAAGAGCAGCTTCATCAACATCGCTATAGTCCCAGAACATACCATCCGGTACCATAGTGTTATCTAGGTAACCCGTTCCGAAGTGCTTAGTATAGCCATCAAGAGTTAAACCACCAAACTCTAACGTATTAGTAGGTTCTTCTGGATCTACAGGAGTTTTTGTAAATGGTGCTTTCGTACCAGAGACGAAGAAACCTGTACTGGCTTCGTCCTCACCTTCTTGTCCACCATCACCGAATAAACCATCAGTTAGACCAGCGCCAAGACCAACCCTTGTTGCAGCAGTATTAAACAACACTGCATTTTCAGGCTTAGTTGGATCCATCAAGTTGCCATCTTTATCCCGTAACTCAATCTTGAAACCAGTGATACGTGCACCTGTAAAATTGGACATCTTTCCAAACGTGAAATAGTCCACTTTTGAAGTATCTACAACGTCACCATTTGTATCTCTATATTCGTCACTTGAAGTACGTAAACGCGTATCAAATGCATCCATACCAGTTAAACGATTTTTAATACGTTTGCCAGATCCAGGTGCAGAGTCGCAAAAAGCAGTATTATTGGCCATCAAACAGTTGGTGACTTCACCGCGTGACTTGAGGGCCGAAAAGTCAGTAACAAAGTTGTAATATGGGTCGACAAACGCAAGTTCTTTACCTTCTTGATCTCTTGTACTTGTAAAGGTAACAGCCTTAAGCCCTGGCTCCACAACATTTTCCGTAGTATCTACATAGACAAAGCCACCACCTGACGTTTCAATGAAAGGATTGCTCGGCAATGTATCTGCAAGAACAGTCAATGGAAATGCCACCGCCACTGGTGCGACTGACATTAACAAACATTTTTTAATCTTC
>JAXDAO010000158.1:0-2919 GCA_034679745.1 Bathyarchaeia archaeon | reverse complement strand
TTTAGTGTGAAACCTAAAAGCCCCCTTGAAAGAGTCTCCAGTACGATTACATGCAAGAGAAATATCGGAAGAGTGTTTTTACTGATGGTTTCGATTACCTTCTTAAAATATGGGTGCTTTTTGCCAGGCCAGTCAGATGAGAAGGTTGAAAGGAATGAGTATACGCCAATTGACATTAACACTATGTTTATCGATAGATAATCAAAGAAGACGAAGTCATTATCTACCGATGGAACCCGGTAAGTCATAACTGCTGTACTAGCGAACGTGAATACGAATCCAACCAATAAAAATGCGTACATATATTTGCGCCTTAGCTGGTTTTGTTGTAGATAGGCACCTAGAAGGAAGTAGCCTGAAAATCCACTCATAATGAAGACCTCACCGTTTAAGCCATAACCCGTAAAGAGTGGGAGAAGCGGAATTAGGCAGATGCTGAGGAACCATAACCTGACTAGATACCTGAGAAGTTTGTTCTCTTTATAGGCAATTCCTGCTCGTAGCAGAGGTGTAATCAGGTACAGTCCTGCTATTAGGTAGAGATACCAGAAATGATAGTAAGCGCCTGTGAAAAAGCTGGTAATAGTCCCCATCGTTAAGTTATCTAACGTAAATGGCGTTTTTGTGATGTAGAAACTCCAGACTAGATAAATTATGGTCCAGAACACAAATGCTAAACCAATACGTTTGCCTCTTTTTTTGAGGAAAACCCTGATGGGCTCATTTAGCTTTGATGGCTGAAGCAACAATGCGCCGGTGAGCATAACAAATAGAGGCACACAACATAGTGCCAGGGACTTGTAACCCCCAAATATCAACCAGTTGCTATCACTGACGGTCCACTGGCCATCACTAACAATGCCCAAATTGGCTTGATTGAAGAAAGTGTTTGTTGCATGTAGGAAGATTACCAAAAATATTGCGCATACACGGATTAAGTCAACAGGGATTGAAATTTTTTCTTTGTTTTCTGCTTTGTTGACGGGTTCAAACAGTCTTATGGGTAGTATCCAACCGGTGAAATTTTTTTTAGAAGCATAGTTTTGCTTCTATTATAGTTTTAGGCTTAGTGATCTTGTTTCTAATGTTTTGAGGTTTGATTATTTCTCTCGGGTTTATGTGAACTGAAAGTCTTATAGGTAAAACTTTACTATTATTTGGTAAACATTAACTATGGTTGTGGCGAGAGTGAGAATCGAAGAAACAACAAACAAGAAAATTATTGAAATCCAATCACTCCTCAAACCTGAGCTAGGAGAGTCTATTCATGGGATTACTCTCAAGTGATGAATCAATCGTTTGGCAGGAATTCCAAAAGGGAAAAAACACAAGCGCAATCGCCGAAGAACATACAGCAGTGTCCTGGAGCCCCGCGTACGTATCAAGAGTTCTAAATAGGGCTCGAGAAAAAATAGCTAAATCGCTCAAAGAACACGCAAACAGCCATCGCCTAGACATAGAATCCGTTCTAGACTACAAGGGGCTTCTGATCGGTTTTGATTACCAGACAAGCGCTCAAGTATTTATTACATTCACAGTTAAGCTCGGAACCATCGTTTGGTACAAGCATGACTCCTACGGTGGAAGACTCTGCTCAGAATGCCCTAAAGAAATTGACTGTGGAGAAACACTTGGCGTTATACTTCAAGAGGACAATATCCAACTACGACCTGAAGAAAAACAACTCTGTTTAACTGATCAAGCGATAGTGGTTTTCAATAAACTTGCTGCTAAAGAATCGCCAAGATACAAACGGAAAGGAGGTGACTGATTTGGGGAAAAATGATGAAAAAGTAATCCGACCTCCCGTTAAGCCGATAACAAGTGGAAAAATTTTCAAACCTTCAAAAGCTCTTCTAAATAAAATGATAATTCAAAGCATCTTAATCTTCATAATAATCTGGATATTGACAATTCTATCATTCATAGGAATAGCCTACTTAGCTGCAACGGATCCTGCAAGCCCTAGTGCAACCCAAATAATCAACGACTATTTTATGCCAGTTAGCCTCTGGACAATAATTATCGACTTGATCTGGTTTGCACCAACATTAGCACTAATACCCCCATACTTCAAAAGCATTGAATACTCAGTGAAAGCCGAAACAGGCGATACCATGCCGGAAATATACTCAAAGCGAGGAATAATTACTATAACGCGTCGTCATGTGCCATTTAGGACAATAACAAACATTTCTACAAAAGCTGGACCATTTGATAGATTATTCAAAATAGGCTCAGTTCACATTGAAACTGCTGGCTACTCCGGACCCAACCAAAAAGGTCCCGAAGAATCTCTCAACGGTATAGTATTCTATGAAGAGGTTCGCGATTTCATACTAAAGGAGCTAAGAAAATTTAAAGAACCATATGTAACAGGCACAGAGGTAGTTATTCCAAAGGAAGAGCCTGTTCCAAAAATGCCTGGGCTTGATGATGAGATGCTGACGACTCTGCGAGAGATACGTGACTTGCTAAGAAACCGAAAAGACAGCCTCTAATTTTTTTCTTTTCACTCTTTTATTTCTAGATTTTTGTTCGTGTTGGTGAAATTAAAATTTCGACAGAAAAGGAGAACCATGACAGGAATGCGAACCAGAATGAAGGAATTGAGGGCAAGATACGACTTAACACAGGAAGATCTCGCTAAGAAGGTAGTAGTGAAGAGAAACTATTCTCTTCGTTGAGAAAGGAAACTATAACCCCACAATAAAACTTGCATATGATATAGCAGAAGCACTTCAGACTACGATTGATGAACTATTCCTCTTCGAAGAATCTTAAATTAAGTTTGTTTAACGCTTACCCTTAATTCAGTTCTCTGCCCTCCGCAAACAATGCTTATCTATTAGTAAATAGACTGGGAACACCAAGGAAATCAGAAGGATACCTAATGAAATAATTTCTGTATCAACTGGG
>JAXDAO010000157.1:0-3864 GCA_034679745.1 Bathyarchaeia archaeon | reverse complement strand
TGCCCCTCTTTCGCCCCATGGTTCTCAACCACTTTTGTTAACCTCCTTTCTCTGCTTGTTCTGAGGTCTAGTGTTCCCAAGGCCGTCTTGATTTCGTTCACATCATTGCTATTAGGTACTGCAAACTAGACTCCAAAGGTCGAAATAGCATAAAAAGGGGAAATTGCGGGCACTCTTCAACGCTTTCGGTCGACCGCGTCCCTTATGGTTGGCTTGTTGATAATCCGCTTGTTTTATTTGGTATTCTTGTTTTCCAAACAGCCGCACAAGCGAAAATTGCGACAAAGATAACAAGGATTATCCAAGCGGAAAATTCCGGTGCCTCAGGCGAAGGATTCGTTGTTTGGTCGGATGATATCACTGCTGAGGATTCGTTGCTTGAAATATCAACTGGGTTAACGAGCGGGTGGTAATCTATGACCTTATCGCCGTGACTGTACGGTGTATCCCAGACTCCGGAGTTGCCTATTTCTTTAGCGTTTGGGAATCTTGTTGTGTAGTCTCCCCAATAGTTTCTGTCTGCCACAGGATCGGGCGAGAGCCAAACTGACCAACTGCTTAGAATGTTGTTTTCGACTATGATGTTGGTGCCGCTACCATAATTTATTGAAATGCCAGTAGTGCAATTCTTAACGGTGTTGTGGATAAGGGTATTGTTTGCGCTTCCAGTTATCCAAAAGCCAGTATCACAATCTTCAATGTAGTTGCCAATGAAGGTGTTGTTGTAGGTGTTTTCGTTGCCTATTGCATAGTAGCAGTTTATGATTTTCAGGTTAGTTACTGTTACATTACTGACGGAGGCGTGTGAAGGGTTTTGCCCTACACCATTTCCCAAGTCAACACCTGTGCCTTGCCCGTTTCCGTTAACAGTGTAGCCTGCGCCGTCGATTGTAACATAGCTTTTCTGGACTTGAATACCGCCCGAAATATTGCCCGTTAAAACGTACACGTCGCCATTTCTTTCAATATTTGTTCCGGTTACTGAGCCGTCAGCATTAATAATCACATTAGCGCCTACTTGGGTGGTGGTTGAGGCCAAGTTTGAGTTTGAATGCAGAGTTGAGTTTTGAAAGAGCGGAGCATTGACGGGAACTGGATGAAGGGATGGCTGAGCAAGGTAGTTGAATGATAACAAGGAAAATGGAATCGCAACAAGTATGACAGTTAAGGCGATTGCGACTGGAGCGAAGTGGCGTTTTAGTTTTGGAAACTGCTTCGGGGGTTGAGGGCAAAAGCGTCTAATTTTTTCACGAAATCCCATTTTGCATTTCTCCTGAAATTTTTGAGAATAAGGCTTCTGCAAGTTTGGATGGCGAAATCTTGCTTGGGTCTTCTACGATTAAAAAATTGCGGTCTTTTGCTTCTGCAAGAATCATGTCTCGGCAGGTTTGGAGTTTTCGACATTTTTCACAGTCGCCCTCGTGTTTGTACCACACTTGGATGCCATTCTTTGCGGAGAAGGTTATGAAAACTGGGGTTTTGAAGTGGACGCTGTACCCAGCCAAGAAACCTTTTTCTGGGATTATTTTTTGGGTTTCGATTTTATTGATCTTGGCGGTTTCTTCGAGGGCTTCAGTGATTTTTAGGTTGGCGGTGTCTATGGTTTGGTGGACGGTTTGTCGGGTTATTTTGAATTTTCGGGCAATTGTTGCTTCAGGTATTCCACTGCTTTTGAGGTCCCACATTTGTCTTTGCTTTGGGGTTAAGTAGCCTAGACTTAATGCCATTTTTCTTTTCTCCATCCATTGTAAGTGTTCAGACACTTACACAGTAAGTGTGTAACCTTGTGCATAAAAGCCTTTTGCAACTATGAATTTGAGGGCTTTCTGCTCGCCGAGGGTTGCTTGAGAGCGATGGCTTTTGCAAAGGTATATTCTGCTTTATGATTTTGAAATTTGACGCTTATTCTTGTCACTATACCTGCGATAATACTAAACAGCGCTAAGTATACTGTGACTATGTGCCCCATTGGATACTCGACGTCGATGGCTCCCCCTGCAAGATTAGTTCCATGGATCACGTTTATGAAATAGTCATAGGACGTAAAGTAACTTGATGCGAACAAGCATATGCCGATTATCATCATTATAGTTCCAAAATTAAGCTTTCTGCCAATAGTTTTTGGAGCCAGTATCACCAACACGCCCAATACAAGTCCGATATACCCTGTTGGCAGTTGATACCCCCAAATATAGCCCATAAAATACGGCTCAACTCTAGAAAAATAAAATGCAAAAGGCGTGAACAACAATGCAATCAATGCCATCCCATAGACCAGTCGCAGCGCTAAGGCTATCTTTGCAGTATAACTCGCCGTACTTAACATGTTTGCATTCTGAGTTGGACATGAAGGATTCTTTGGAATCCACCCTCTAAGGGCTCCAATGATAGTTTTACGCTTCATTTCTTATTTCATCTCCTCATGTAAACCTCGAAACTTGATTTTCGCTGTAAACTAGTATCTCTGTGTTGTCTAAGCAGAGTCTTGGTTTAGGTAATTCAATGGGTGAAGTATCATTACCGATGACTTTGAGCAGATATGTAATTTGTTCGCCTCCACCATAGCCGTCATATTGGCGGGTGTTGTTTCCGCTAATGAGTTGGAAGTTGTTTTCTGGGAAGGCGTCGGTGATGTTCACTTGTCTTTTGAACTCTGGATATACATGTCCGTGCCAGTACACACGAGTCTGTACCTCAACTATCTCGCCGACGTTTGCGGTGGAGCAGTTTAGGGACTTCTCGTAATAGCTGGCGGTAACATCAGCCTGTGGGTTGGTGTAGAATATGAGCGTCTGTACTCCTTTGTAAGCGAAAAGAGACAAAGCAACAATAGCAATTAAGGTAAAAGCGGCCCAAGCAGGTCTTTTCCAACGAGGCTTCAAGGGCGCGTTTGTATATGCTGCAAAGGGCTCTTTTGGAATCCAGCCGCGAAACAGTTGTTGAATACTTCTCTTTACTTTCATTTCAGTAACCACCTGTTCTCATATCGAGAGCGGAAGCACATAACATCTTTTTTTGCCTATCCAGTCACCGATGTAGCCGCCGATAGGAAGCCAAATTGCCAGACTAATCAGCAGTGCGGGATAAGCGCCGACATATCCGTTGAGAAGAGAGCCGACAGTGAGTTCCCAAAGTATGCCCAGCACAAACCCGATAGGTGTCACGCCAATCAGGACATATACGGCTCGATTAATTGTGACGGAGGGTCTTATTCGGATGTAGTATGCAAAACCTCCGGCTACAGCAGTGACAACTGCCACTATGACTAATTGGTAAACAGGTAAGTGAAGAACTGCGAAACCAAAAAGTAGCCAAAGTATGTTTACCACTATTGCGCTTATCCAAAGCGGGTTCCACCACCAAGGCTTGGCAACATTTTGTGCAACTGCAATACGGTATTCTTTTGGAACCCAACCTCTGATTTGGTCTTTCCAACTCTTTGCGTTCATGCTCTCAACTCCGGGACAAGTTTAGAGAAAATTTGGTGTGCTAGCCTGGATGGGTGAATGTTGTCTGCGTTTTCTATTTCTATGCCTCTTTCTTTGGCGATATCTAGAAGGTACTGTTTTATTTGCTTGAAGAAGGCTGGGTCGGTTACTTCTTCGGGGTTGTCGTGCCAGTACCAGACTTTTATGCCATAGTTGGTGCTATAGGTTATGATGGCTTTGCGTTTTAGGGCTGGGTGGTAGGCTAGGAGTATGCCGTCTTTGGGGTAGAGTTTGGTGACTTGGAGGTCGTTTGCTTGGGCTACATCCAGCAGCGTGGTTGATAACTTGGCTTCAGTTGCCAGCTTGGTTTGATTAACAAATTGTTTGGTGGTGTTTAGTTTGTCGGCAATATCGGTAACGGTTAAGCCTTTGCTTA
>JAXDAO010000156.1:0-3115 GCA_034679745.1 Bathyarchaeia archaeon | reverse complement strand
GGTTCTTATTGAGGACGATATTTGCATCTTCAAGGTCCTGCGCGATTTTATTGCCTCCCCCATAGCTACGAATGTCAAGCGCGATTTGGTGACTACGGGTGAAGCCTTTGTGTTCAGCTAGGACTTTAACCCCGTTTTCATAAAGGTACTGCCCTGCAGTTTGAGCGTTCTTAACGATTTGGCCTGCTAATTCTTTTCCAAAAAGTTTCATTTCCAAGCAAGCGACCCCAAGTGCTGGCAATCTGCCTAGGTGGGTGCTAGATGCAGTTAGCGGAAAGACAGCATGTTGAATTTTTCGAACAGCTTTCTCTTTTGATGGTGTGTCTGGATTACCCATGATTACACCACCCTGAGGACCCGGGAAAGTCTTATGAGTAGATGAAGTGATAAAATCGGCGCCTTCACGAAGCGGATCTTGGAATTGACCACCTGCAATCAAACCCAATACGTGGGCTGCGTCGTATGCTACGTATGCGCCTACTTCGTCGCAGACCTCTTTGAGTTCTTTGACTGGATGTGGGAAGAGGAATAAGCTACCGCCGAAGGTGACGATGCCTGGTTTAGCTGCGCGGATAACGTAGGCTGATTTTTCTGGGTCGATATTGAATTCTTTTAAGTCATAAACATGGTTGATATTGTCAATGCCAAGGATGCTTCCTGCCAAGCCAGTGTAGTCATGGCTGATGTGAGCACCGCAGCTTAATGGAGTTACAACCATTTTATTGTTTTTTGATGCTAAAGATAACCCTTTAAAAGTGGCTGTATTGGCGTGGGTACCCGAAATCAAGCGGACATCCGCCCAACTTGTGTTAAATAAGCTCTTGACCGCGTCACATGCGAGGTCCTCGATTTGAGACATGTACTTTTGCCCTTGATAGTACCGCTTTTTGACATGCCCATCTGCGTCATTTTCGCCTTCAGCGTAACGGGTGGCGAGGTCATGGCTCATGTCAAGCATCTGGCAGACAGCAGGTGACTTGATACCTTCGCTGGCAATCATGTTTATGCATTCTTTATCGCGGTACTGCTCATGTTTTTTTGATGCTTCAATTAATTCGGTGACTAACTCGGGCAAGTCCTTCATGTTATCCCCACGCTGAATCATCAACGGAATTAGACTTTGCACTATTTAGCCATTACTGGGACCAAAGATGCATTAAAAGATATGCAAAATTAATGATTTGCCTATAATTGTCAGTTATTCTATGATGAAAACGGCTTTACGAATTCCTAGTAGATCCATTAGCTAAATATTACTTTGATCTTCATACATTGTAGGGTCCGGCATCTTGGCTTCTTTGAAGGCTTTCTTACGGTTCATACATGACTCGCATTTGCCGCAATGCCTTTCGCGATCTGTGTAGCATGACCATGTTAACTCAAAGGGCACACCCAACTTGGCGCCTTCTCTAATTAAATCTGACTTTTTGCCAGTGCTAAAAGGTGCTTTAATCGTAATTTCTTGACAGGTTCCCAACCTTGCAGCTTTCTCGAAAGCCTCATAGAATTCTCGTCTACAGTCAGGATAAAAAGGTTCATCTGAGCCTTGGGCACCATAAAATATCTCATCTGCACCCACAGCACCGGCATATGCAACGGCGACCGAGAGAAAGATGGCGTTACGGAAGGGTACGATGATTGGTCTACTAAATTCTGAGGTTAGAGGGATTTCAGTATTACAGAGGCTGGTTACATTGCTAAAGATTTCTTTAAGCGCCGAGAGGTCAATAACTTTGGTGTTTGTCCCTATTTTGGCTGCGATTTTCTGTGCTGCCTCAATCTCTTTGACGGCAATCTGGCCATAGTTGAAAGTTATGGGATAGACTTGATAACCCTGCGACTTTGCCCAATACGCAACTGTGGCAGAATCAGTGCCACCGCTAAGGACAACCACGCATTTTTTTAGTTTACTCATTATCTTGCTCCATTGTTCCTAGCCACCGCTCTAGACCTAATTTTTTGAGCCCTTTAAAGAGGGGCCAACCGATGAGTACGCTGGAAACAAAATTACCGAGGAAAACATAGAAGATGATTTCTAGCAGTGGAAGCGTGTAGAGGTATGATAGCATCCACCCGACAGTTGCTCCTAGAACCGCCGAATACGCAGTGCAGGTTGCTATTACTGTGTAGTCGTTACGTGTCTTTTTGTAGGTGTAGTAAACTACAAAAGCCATGGCGAATGAGGGGATCGTGTTTAACAAATCAATGAGACCAGCGGTAGAGAAGATGTTGGCTATGAAAACACCAAGTGTATGTCCTAAAACACCAGCCATACCTAAAATCGGCACTGCAGCAACCATAGCGTCTGCAAGTCTTATATTAAGTGGTCCATAGGACATGAATCCAAGACCAACAACTAGTGCTGCATAAACTGCAGCATACATTGTAATTAGAGCTATTTTTTTTGTTCCTATTTTCAAGTGTATTTGCCTCCCTACTCCCGGGTTTTATATTTTGGCGGAACGGGTGGGAAGCTCCACTCACCCGCCAAATTGCACTAAAAACCCCATAACTTGCCTAAAAACATTTAGCCATAGCCAATAAGTAACGCAAGGATGCTTCACAAAGCTTTGGCGAAATATTTAATTAATGGCTAAGAAAGAATACATGTTGCTACTTCCTATCGTGGATTGCATTCCGCAAAATGGAGTTTTAGGGAGCACAAAACTATGTCACAAAATAATATAGCTAGCCAACTAGTCCTCAAAGGAACAACTACTATCGGCGTCGTCTGCAAAGATGGCGTAATCTTAGCTTCAGATACACGTGTAACCATGGGTTACTATGTTGCTCACAAAGCAGGCAAAAAAGTCTACAAAATCGACGACCACATTGGCATGACCATAGCTGGCACAGTAGCTGATGCCCAAAGAGTAGTTGACATACTGATCGCTAACGCCCACTTATACAAAATAAACATGAATCGCCCCATGCCCCTTAGTTCCGCCGCAAGGCTAGTAGCGAATCTATTATTCTCAGCTAGATACATTCCATTGGCAACTCAGGTCCTAGTCGGCGGCATAGATGACTCAGGACCCCATGTATATAATTTGGATCCATATGGTAGCTTAACAGAAGAAAAAATGGTTTCAACAGGTTCAGGTTCACCAGTCGC
>JAXDAO010000155.1:0-2531 GCA_034679745.1 Bathyarchaeia archaeon | reverse complement strand
ACCCGGGGCAATTCGTAATTTTTAAGATCCGCGCAGACAGCGAACGTGTTCCTCTGACTTTATCATCTTGGGACAAAGAAAAAGGAACAATCTCACACATTTTCCAAGAAGTAGGCTACTCAACCATCGAAATGGGCTCCTTAAACGTAGATGACAAATTAATGCACGTAGCCGGCCCACTGGGAAACCCAAGCGAAATCAAAAACTTCGGCACCGCAGTCGTCGTATGCGGAGGTCTTGGCACAGCAGTTGCCTATCCCGTAGCTAAAGCGCTAAAGGAAGCAGGCAACAAAGTTATCTCAATAATGGGTGCCAGAAGCGCTGAACTATTCATTCTTGAAGAGGAGATGAAAGCCGTCTCCGACGAAGTCTACTACACCTCCGATGACGGCACAAAGGGGCAGAAAGGCTTCGTAAGCGACGTCATGAAGAAGCTCATTGCAGATAAGGTCCAAATCGACATAGTATTTGCTATCGGGCCCCCGATCATGATGATGGTAATAGCAGACATAACCCGCCCATATGGTATCAAAACAATCGCGAACCTAAACCCGATTATGGTTGATGGCATGGGGATGTGTGGTGCTTGTAGAGTTTCAATCGATGGCAAAACGCAGTTTGCCTGTGTGGATGGCCCAGAATTTGACGCTCACAAAGTAAACTTTAAGGAGCTCATGCAGCGGCTCAAAAGCTACTGTGCTGAAGAGAAAGATCTAACCATAGCTGCGCAAAAACTAAGGGGAAGTTGTCAATGTCACGGACAGTAAACAACAATGGAAACAATGGCCGCTTTACAGCGGTTGAAGTTCCAAAGCAGGAACCCAAAGAACGTACAAAAAACTTCAAAGAAGTTGTCTTAGGTTACACAGAAGAGCAGGCCCGGTTAGAAGCAAACCGATGTCTACACTGTGCTGTGCCAAAATGTGTTGAAGGTTGCCCTGTCGGTGTAGCAATTCCTACCTTCATTAAACTCATCAAACAAAACGACTATTACGCCGCAATCAACAAAATAAAAGAACGTAACAGCTTACCCGCTATCTGTGGCCGTGTTTGTCCACAAGAGGAACAGTGCCAAAAGCAGTGTATCATAGGCAAAAAAGGCGATCCTGTCTCAATTGGTCGGCTTGAACGATTTGTAGCTGACGTTGAACGCGAAAGAGGCATCAACCTGCCTAAACTTCCTCCGTGTAATGGCAAAAAAGTCGCAGTCGTCGGCGCAGGACCAGCTGGTCTGACCGTTGCAGCGGACCTGGCAAAACTCGGTTATAAGGTAACAATTTTTGAGGCTCTTCACAAAGGCGGCGGTGTCCTAGTCTACGGTATCCCGGAGTTTCGGTTACCCAAGCAAATTGTACAATTAGAAATTGATTACATTAAGAAATTAGGCGTCGAATTCCAGCCTGACTACTTGATTGGCAGAATATTCACCATCGAAGAATTATTCAAAAAAGGGTATCAAGCAGTCTTCATAGGCACAGGCGCAGGTTTACCCAAATTCCTAAACGTACCCGGAGAAAACCTAAACGGCATCTATAGTGCCAACGAATTTTTAATCCGCGTCAACCTGATGAAATCCTATAATTTCCCTCAGAGCAAAACCCCCATCAAAGTCGGTAAGAAAGTTGCAGTCATAGGCGGCGGCAACGTCGCACTAGACTCAGCACGATGCGCTCTACGTTTAGGCGCTGAAACAGTCACCATAATTTATCGCCGCACAAGAAATGAAATGCCTGCTCGCCAAGAAGAAATCGACAACGCTGAAGAAGAAGGAATTATCTTCAAATACCTGACCGCGCCGCTCAAATTCATCGGCGACGACCAAGGCAACGTTAAAGCAATGGAGACGATTTCAATGAGACTCTGCGATGCAGATGACACCGGAAGACGGCAAGTAGCCCCAATCGAAGGATCAGAAGCAACCATAGATGTTGACACTGTAGTCGTTGCTATCGGGCGCACCCCTAATCCCATAATACAGGGTACAACACCTGGCTTGAAAACGGTAAAAGGTGGCATAATAGCTAGCGATGAATCATTCAAAACTAGTTTGGAGGGCGTCTATGTCGGGGGCGACATAGCCACAGGAGAAGCAACAGTCATCAGTGCCATGGGCTCGGGTAAAATCGCAGCAAAGAGCATACATGAGTACCTCTCCAAGCGAAAAAAATAGGTCTATAGCGAATTTTTTTACTCTTTTTTTGCTTCCTCTATTGATTCAGGCGAAGCAACCTTAAATGCACGGTTTACTGCGATCTCAGCGATGCTAAAAGTGCAGTGGGCAATGCGTTTTATGTTGTCGCGTATGGAGCAGATGCCGCATACTAGCTCTGCGCTTTTCTGTGGACCGGTAAATGATTTGGATGTGATTTCTACGTCGAGTTTGTCCATTTTTTGACGGTGTTTCATTATTCCAACTGCGGCGTTGACGTCTTTAGAGAAGAAGGCCTCAACTGCTTTGACATAGAGTTCTGCTACTTCTGTACCCGCGTTAATCATTAGCGCTAAAACATCATTGGGTATGGTTTGTTTTG
>JAXDAO010000154.1:0-6722 GCA_034679745.1 Bathyarchaeia archaeon | reverse complement strand
AGTTACATTGGGTTGTACGATGATGTGAACGCTGTTGGGTACTCATTTAAGTTTAATGATCTGCCTAGTTGGGGAAACGTTGGTGCTTTAGGAAACAAGCAGATCGATGCAATCAGGTTTGTTTATGAGTTTAGTGAGGTCTTAGCTGGTCAAACAGTTTCGAGTTCATACCAAGTATTGGCTTTATCTGAGAGTAGTTATCCAACTCTGCAACCTGATGGTTTGAAGGACTTGTTTAGTTATCAGTCAGGAGTTATAGTTGTCTCCAGGGATTTTAGCGAATATATAGAAGCAAACGATATAGGTTTCATCGTATATGATCGAAATCAACTTGACACTCAAATGATTCACAGCAAGCTTTTGCAGTTAATCTATTCCAACGATCGATACGTCATATTCAAGATTTTAAGATGAACTGACTTTTCATTTGGGATTTTAACAGTTCGTGGGATTACAATTTTCTACAAGAAAAAAACCAAAAAGTTACTTGAGAGCATTTGAAAAATTTGGTGCGGTTGCCGGGATTTGAACCCGGGTGGCCAGCTTGGGAAGCTGGAGTCCTACCGAGCTAGACTACAACCGCAAACCTTACAGGATTGTTGGAATTGCGAAATATATTGATTCTCATCAGTTTTTCTACCTCGGAAAATTCACACTTAGCATTCTAATTCTCTGGGGGAGATACAGTAAAAAATTAATTCATATCATCCAATCCAGTGGAATCATTAGCTAATTATGTTAAGTAGACCTAAAAATCAAATAAAGGTAATATCGAGGACCCCTGTTTAACATAAAAAACGCAATTTTGTATACAAAAGCATACACAAAACCTTTGAAAATCAAGCTTAAGAGCAAAATGGCAATTTCAAAAGTGAATTGCACCAATTTAACAAACAAAATCGTTATCAGATAGTAACATACACTTTTAGCGTGCAAGGAGAAAACAGCAATGCCAAAAAACTACACCTATACTGATGCAGGAGTCAACCGAGCCCAGCGCCATGAATCTAAAAAAGCGCTCACGAACCTCAAAGAAACCTACAAGTACATAGGCTTTGGCGGCATCATGCATTTGCCATACAGTAATGTCTTCCCAGTGAGTGAAAACTCGTTTTTGGACCTTGAAATCGAAGGCGTTGGAACCAAAGTCTTAATCGCCGAACTTGCAGACAAATATGATACAATCGGCATAGACGCCGTGGCAATGGTAGTAAATGATGTTATTCGCTCTGGTGCTAAACCGCTCGCCCTTGCAGACAACATTCATGCGGTAGCCAGCGAGCCTAAACTTGTCAGCGCATGGCTCAAAGGCATAATCGCTGGAGCAGAAGAGTCTGGATGCCCAGTTGTAAATGGTGAAACAGGTGACGTTGCAGAAATCATCAAGGGCATTAAGCTTAACTCGGGTTTTGATATGGTTGCTTCCTGCGTGGGTATGGTAGAGCGCCAAAATATCATAACGGGCGAGCGCATCAAACCCGGCGATCCAATTATCGGCTTACCCAGTAGTGGTGTCCACAGCAACGGTATAACGCTTGTACGCAAGATACTATTCAAACAGTGGGGAGGCCAATACGACGCCACCGACGTTCCAGAAGGTCTAGATCGAGAAGTGGCAATAGAAGCGTTGGAGCCCACAAAAATCTATGTTAAACCGTTGTTAAAGTTGACAGATGAAGTCAAAGTCAAAGGGGCAGTACATATTACAGGTGACGCCTACACCAAATTCAACAACCTCACTAACTACTCGAGAGGCATTGGCTTTTGCTTTGACAATTTCAAACCTCAACCCATTTTTGGTGTGATCCAACAAACAGCCTCGGAACTTGGCTATTCAATCACTGACGAGGAAATGTTTAAGACTTTTAACATGGGCTGGGGGTTTGGCATAATCGTTGACAAAACAGACATGGACAAAGCCATGGACGTTTTAGAGCAAGTTTGCATAAATCCGCAGAGAATCGGTAAAGTAACCAACAAAGAACGCGTAGTGGAGATAGAGTATAAGAAGAAACACATGATTTTATCGTAGACTTTTGCATTGTTTGCCACGAAAGAGTTTAAATCCTTACAGCTTAATTTAAAGGCTCATGAAATACGTTGCCAAAATAGAAGTAAGCCTCAAACCCGGACACAGTAACCCGGAAGGCGAAACCACCGAACGTTTACTAGTTGAACTGGGCTATAAGGTGCATACTGTCGACGTAAGTAAGGTTTACACTATTATTCTAGATGCATCAACTCTTGCAGACGCAAGAGCACACGCAGAAGAAATGAGCAAGCGCCTCCTAGCCAACCCGACAAAAGACAACTATACCATAAGCGTCGTTGAACAAAAATGAACGCTGACCTCTACGCCCAACGCAAGAACAGCCCAGTATTAGAAGCAAAAACAGCAAAAGCCACAAAAGAACAACTTTCTGAAATAAACAATGAACTCGCCTTAGGATTTAGCCCACAAGAACTCGAAAGCATCCAAGCATACTTCAAGCAGGAAAAACGCAACCCAACAGATGTGGAACTGCAAACCATCAGCCAAACTTGGAGCGAACACTGCTGCCACAAAACTTTCAAAGGTAAAATAAAAGTAGATGGCAAGGAAATAGCCAGTCTCTTCAAAAGCTACATTTCCAAAGCTACAAAACAAATCAAGGCGCCGTGGTGTTTTAGTGTTTTCGAAGATAATGCAGGCATCGTAAAATTCGACAAGGGCTACGGAATAGCCGCGAAAGTCGAAACACACAACCACCCTTCCGCAGTAGAACCCTTTGGTGGAGCAGCAACAGGTGTTGGCGGCGTAATTAGAGACATTTTAGGCGTGTGGGCAGACCCAATCGCATGTACAGATGTACTGGGTTTTGGACCACTAGATTATGATTATAACAAACTACCTGTAGGCGTTAAGCATCCTAAGTATGTTTACATGGGAGTCACCGCAGGCATCAGCGCTTATGGTAATAACATGGGTATTCCAACGGTTAACGGTGCAATATACTTCGACGACTCCTACACGGGCAACGTCACTGTATATTGTGGTTGCATTGGTCTCTTACCACTCAACAAGTACATCAAAGAAGGAAAAATCGGTGATTACGTTGTTTTGTCAGGGGGAAAAACAGGACGTGATGGAATCCATGGTGTAACCTTTGCCTCTGCAGAACTCACCGAGAAGTCAGAGGAAATCTCACGGCCAGCCGTTCAAATTGCAGACCCTATAGAAGAAGAAAAGGTTAAACGAGCCGTAGTAGAAATCCGTGACCTTCAACTGGCCTCAGCGATAACTGATATTGGCGGCGGCGGTTTATCCTCTGCTGTAGGTGAAACTGCTGAACGCTTTAACTGTGGAGTCACAGTTGACCTAGAAAAGGTGCCTCTGAAGTATCAGGGTTTGACTCCTTGGGAAATTTATATCTCTGAATCACAAGAGCGCATGCTAATGACCGTTCCACCAGAAAACTTGGAGCGCGTTATGGCAGTTTTTGAAAAAGAAGACGTAATTGCAACAGCAATCGGCAAACTAACTGAAGAAAGACGATTGATACTTAATTATAATGGAGAAGTCGTGTCAGATATTGACATGGAGTTCCTATTTAATCCCTGTGAGAGCACAAAAGTCGCAACCGTTGAAACGCTTAATTTATCAGAACCCGAATTTGCTGAACCAGAAAACCTCACTGAAACGCTTCTCCAATTGCTAGCGGCACCCAATATCGCAAGCAAAGAAAACATAATCCGCACCTATGATCATGAAGTAAAAGGAAATACGCTGCTAAAGCCATTGCAGGGTGACTACGCTGGGCCAAACGACGCAGCAGTCATAAAACCTGTTGATTCCTCAATCAAAGGCTTAGCCATTTCTTGCGGCATGAACCCTAACTATGGCAAGATCGATGCTTACTGGATGGCAGCTTCAGCAATCGACGAAGCCATACGCAATAACATTGCTGTCGGCGGGCGAAGAATCGCACTCTTGGATAACTTTGTTTGGGGTAATCCAGAAAAACCAGAACGCCTCGGCTCACTTGTAAGGGCTTGCCAGGCATGCTACGATGTAGGTGTCAATTTCAAAACACCGTTCATTTCGGGCAAAGACAGCCTATATAACGAATCTCCACTAGGACCCGTGACGCCGACGCTGCTCATAACTGCAATCGGGATCGTTCCAGACATAGGTAAAACCATCTCTGCGGACTTGAAAGCACCCGGCAACCTCCTCTACATAGTCGGCGACACATACCCAGAAATGGGCGGCTCAGAATACTATAAACTCAAAGGCTATCTTGGCAAATCCGTTCCTAAATTGTATGCGACCAAGGCAAGAAAAGCATACTACAACCTTACAAAAGCGATGGGCGGCGGTATCGTCAAATCATGCCATGACCTCTCCGAGGGCGGGTTGGCAGTGGCAGCTGCTGAGATGGCGTTCGCAGGAGGCTACGGTTTAGAACTCGACCTGCAAAAAGTGCCTGGCAAAGATTTGACGCGGAGCGATTTTGTTCTTTTTTCTGAGTCTAACAGTCGTTTCCTAATAGAGATCGCAAAAAAAGACAAAGCAACATTTGAAGGTTTAATGAAGAAGAAATGCGCTCTAATCGGAAGGGTAACCAAAGAACAGAAAATACTCATATTTGGTTTAAACGGCAAGGTTGTAGTTGATGCCCCGCTTGAGAAGCTTCGAAGAAATTGGAAGATGACGTTTAGCCCAGAGGAGGTATCACAATGAAACTAGCTGACATCAAAGTCTGCGTGTTACGAGTCGGAGGAACTAACTGCGACGCAGAAACCCAACGTGCCTTCCAAGAGCTGGGTGTATCAGCGGAAACTCGCCAAGTTAGCGAATTAATCAAAAGCCGCAACCTTCTCGATTACAACGTCCTTGTTTTCCCCGGTGGTTTCTCCTTCGGAGACTACGTTCGTTCAGGTGTTATTTTCGCAAGACATCTCTCAGCACAACTGGGTAAAGAAATAGAAAGCTTTGTTGACCAAGGCAGACCTATTCTTGGAATATGTAACGGCTTTCAAATTTTGGTTGAATATGGCTTACTTCCCGGCTTCAAGGGTATAAGTGCCTACCCCGAAGCAACGTTGAGTACAAATGAGCCAGCCGGTTTCAAGTGTAAATGGGTTTATCTGAAGCAGGAGAACAGAGGTAAATGTGCATTTACTAATGCTATTGCACAGGGTACAACTATTCGATTGCCAATAGCTCATGGTGAAGGCAGATTGCTCTTCCCCAAGGAGAAAGAAAAAGCAATCCTCAAGAAGCTTATCGATAACGACATGCTGGTATTCCGTTACTGCACACAAGATGGCGAAATCGCTGACGGTAAATATCCTACCAACCCTAATGGATCATTCTATGACATCGCAGGAATATGCAACAAAGAAGGTAACATCTTCGGATTGATGCCTCATCCTGAGCGGGCGATGTATTGGTGGCAACAACCTGATTGGACTCGGCAAACTCGCATGCAACAGTACGGCGATGGAAAACTGATCTTTCAAAGTATAATCGACAAACTTACCAAAAAATGCTAAATGCCTGTAGAAGCTAAAACAGTGGTTATTTCTTTCTTAGAGGGCAATCCGTCACGGGCGCCCATCTTCATTATACTTCGAGAGGCCACATAATTTCCCAAACGACCACATTCAATTAAAGTTCGCTCGTGAAGCAAGCCATAGAGAAAACCAGCATTGAAGGCATCTCCAGCGCCTGTTGTATCGACAACGGGGACTTTAAACGGTGGGAGAGTTGTTTTATCTTTTCCGTTAGTGATATAGCATCCTTTGCTTCCAAGTTTTACGGCAACTATTTTTACACCCATATCGATCAACATAGCTGCACCTTTTGGGTACTGAGCTTGACCTGTTATGAGCTCAAGCTCAAGTGCATTTGGCATCATAACATAGGAGCATCTAATCATCGGCTCTATTGCGGTAAAGCCCTTCTGAGCATAGACTGAGCCGGGGTCGAAGCTGACTTTGACTTCGCTGGGCAGAGAAGCCAGAAGTTTGTTTTGAGTTCTAAATGATTTGTCGCCGATAAAAGAGGACAGATGTAAGAAGTGGGTTTGAGATACATAGTTCCACTGTAATTCGCGGGGTTCGATTGAAGCGTTAACACCTGGTTCGATGTATAAGGCTCTTGCGCCTTTTTTGTCTACAAAACCCAAACAGGCCCCGCTTTTGCCTTTTGGTGCATGAATAATTCCGTCTGTGTTGACGCCTTCGTTCTTGAAGCATTTAATTTGAAGTTGACCTTGGTAGTCGTCTGCTACTTTACCGATGAAACCAACGTCACAACCGAGTCTAGCGAGCCCGACAATGGTGTTCGCAGCTGAGCCACCACAAGCCTCGGAATAATCATAAATGTAACTCTCTTCTTCAGCACTCGCAATTTTGTCAACTTTCAAAAGCACATCAACGTTTAATGCGCCAAACCCAATTACATCAAATCTAGTCATGGAAACAGCTCTTTTAGGGGGATCTTGTATTGCCCCAACTTGCCTTCATAGTTTCCAGCAGAAACTCTCACAACACCCTCAACCTTCAGGACTGCATTGATTCCTTCTTTAGTTGCTTCTTTTAATGAATCTACTGAGATACCATCGTAAACAATTTCGGCGATATAGCTCACTCCTTCTGGAACTTTGGATTCCTTACCCAATCGGGATTTGAGCGACGGACAATAGAGGTGGTTTGTAGTGGGACCGATCTGGGGG
>JAXDAO010000153.1:0-2913 GCA_034679745.1 Bathyarchaeia archaeon | reverse complement strand
AGAGATGGCCAAACCCTCATTGTTCCGTCATCTGAGATCGTTCCTGGCGATTATGTAACTGTTTCTGAGGGTGACGTAGTAACAGCCGACATGAGACTATCCGACAGCACAGGACTCACAGTTGATGAATCAACACTCACCGGCGAATCGCTCCCAGTTTTAAAAGATCACTCTATCGTACTCCCATCAAACACTCTTCCATATGAATTAAAGAACTTACTGCTTACAGGAACAGCGGTCGTGCGAGGATCAGGTAAAGGATTCATCACAAAAACAGGTGTCAATACATATTTTGCTTCAATCGCCGAAAAAGCCAAAGGCTCACCCCCCATTAGCCCATTGGCAAAGGCAATTAAATTCTTCACAAGACGCTACATAATACTGCTAATCTCACTGCTCTCAATCGTTGGCATAATCGGGTTTTTGCAAGGCAGGGAACTCTTAGACATAGTTTACGTTTTGGTTGCACAACTGGTTTCATCAGTTCCTGAAGGCTTACCACTGGTTGTAACCGTTGTTGTTACTGTCGGAGCCATTGCTCTAAGTAAAAAGAAAACCCTAACAAGAGATTTACCTTCAGTTGAAACATTAGGCAGTGCAACTGTAATAGCTTCAGACAAGACAGGAACAATAACCGCAGGAAAACTAGCAGTCAAAGACGTATATGAGTTAGACCCCGAGAAACTTCGGTTTGGAGCTGTTCTATGTAACGATGCTCACGATTACAAAGGCGACCCAATAGATGTAGCGTTAATCAGGTGGGTTGAGGACTACAAGGAAATTAGGGATAAATGCAAAAGATTATGGGCTTACCCATTTGATACAAAACTAAGATTGATGGCCACAATCAATGAGGTGAACGGAACTCCAAAACTCTTCGTAAAAGGAGCATACGAAGAACTAAAGAAAATGTCCAAGAACTCAGATAAATTCCAAGTCTTTGAAAAAGAAGTTTCAAGTATGGCTGAAAACGGCCTAAGAGTGATTGCGATTGGCGTCGGAGAAGGCTCCAGTAAAGAGCCTGGCTCTTGGAAGATTGACATAGTGGGACTTATTGGATTTTTAGATCCTCCCAAGGACGGTGTGAAGGAGTCGATCTCAATTGCCAAGAAAGCGGGAATTAAAGTCATTATGATCACAGGTGACTATCCATTAACTGCAAAGGCAGTTGCAAGAGACGTAGGAATATGGGAAGAGGGCAATCAACTGCTAACAGGAATCGAAATCGAAGATATGGATGACAAAACGCTATATGATGCACTGAAAAAAACAACGGTCTTAGCTAGAATCTTGCCTGAGCACAAACATAGGATAGTGAGCATTCTTCAACAGAACGGAGAAATTGTGGCTGTAACCGGGGATGGCATAAATGATGTTCCTGCCCTAAAAATCGCAGACTTAGGCATCGCAATGGGATCAGGAACAGAAGCAGCCAAAGGCGTCTCAAAAATGGTTATACTAGACAACAACCTAAAAATCATTGTTGACGCGATAAAAACAGGTAGAGTAATAGCTGACAACATTCGCAAAGTCATATACTATCTTCTTTCAACTGCAATCCAAGAACTCTTGCTCGTTTCATTTGCCATTATCGCTTGGCTACCCTTACCGTTGTTCCCAATTCAGATACTTTGGATAAATCTAGTAACTGATGGTGTTCAAGACAAGGCGTTTCCCTTCACTAAAGAAGAAGGTGACGTTATGAATAGATGTCCGAAGAAATCGGAAAAACACTTCTTTGACCGGTCTCAAGTATTCAGAGTAGTTACCTTTGGACTCGCAGTGGGACTTACTTGCCTCTTTCTTTTCATATACCTAATGGAAAGGTATTCGTATGAGATTGCAGTGACGGTGATCTTCACTTCAGTTGTGTTTGCTCAGTGGACAAATGGCATACAAGCTCAAAAAGAGACGCAGCCTTTCTTTAAAGACATTAGAAAGAGTCTAACGATAAATCCATACATATTCGTAGGAGTGGGCATAGGTGTTGTTCTCCAGTTGTCAGTTTTATACCTGATACCGGACTTGTTTAATGTTGTTCCGCTTGCAATAGAACATTGGGTTTACGTTTTATTTGTGGCTCTGTTTGCATTTAGCATAGTTGAAATTAGAAAATGGGTAGAGTACCTCATAGAAAAACAAAGGAAATAACAAATAAACTTGAAGCAGGGGTTAATAGTGAGTTACCAACTTGACAAAACTCGAGCAGTTCCGCTTAATATGTCAACTCAGTATCCAGACAACGCTAATACTCCCGAATGGAGCACCGACGAAGTAATTGACGGCAACTTGGAAGTCTATGAAGCTTTGCCGAAAGGAATACGAACCCCCAATCGAGTAATTAGCTCCCTTCATTAACTCTATTGCAGCCTATGTCCCTGCAAGAAGAGCCCGAAAGCTGCATATTGGACTCTTCGGGTATAGCAGATGTGTAGCTGGCATGTGCCCACCGAGGGCAATAGGTGATAAGATGAAGTGTATATTGAGAGTTGTCTCATATAGAAGGTTGTTTAGCAAAGTGAATAGAACAGGCTAATATGTAGGTTTTCATAAGAAATTCAATAGCCTTTTTTGAGACACTCGCTTTGGGTTTTATGTTATCAAAACCGTGATAACAACCGCTGAATATTTTAAAATATGTAGTAACTGCGTTAGCTTCGAGATTTTTAATATACGTTTTAGTTTCATCATAGAATGGCTCAAGATCACCGACAAACGAACAAGTTGGCGGTAGGTTACTATAATAGCCGCACGAGCTGCCGCAGCATATGCAGGCACATCTTCTGTCATAAATAATTTCCCTAGATACAAACGCCACGCCTCATGATTGGCTTTTGAGTTCCAAACTGGTGCAGTATTATTTTTAGCTGAAGAACTGTTCATGCGGTCATCAATCATAGGGTAAAGCGGCAT
>JAXDAO010000152.1:0-3956 GCA_034679745.1 Bathyarchaeia archaeon | reverse complement strand
GCGGTTTTGGCTTATTTGTGTGATGGGGTGTTTCTGAAACTACCCATTACCCTTAACGAGAGTTTTCTTGTTTGTATTATTGTGTACCGCAATACATGGCACACGCTACTTGAAGGCTGTTCTTTTATGGTTGAACACACTTGAAAAATTGATAGCTTCAACTGCCAGAATAAAAATCCTAAAAATACTATCGAAACAACCAGATATGCGGATGAAGGATTTTCTGCGCAAGTTCGGCGGCAAATCAAGCGAAGCCTACAGAAACCTCGCTCGCTTTGAGAAAACCGGCGTGATAACAACGGAATACGGATGGAAAGGAAACAGGCAAACTAGAACTTTGCACTTGATGGTAGAAAGACAGCAAACGCAAATACTGCTTAGAGTCATAAAGATACTTGCAGAAGCAGAGAACGGTGAGGAGACTTCGCTAAAGGCAAAGATCTTCAGAAAATAACAAGCGCGACCTGCACACAACCCTGATTGGATAGTCATTTCTATGTTTGGGCAAAAAACGTATTGATTGCTTCTTCAAGCTGAACGAAAATACTGATGGTACCCATCTTTATATTCTGGCATCACGCGAAGGTAATTGCCTTTGGATAGCTTTTCTTTTATATATCAACGCAATAAATAGCGCTACGATTATGCCGCTAAATAAGGCAAACAAACCAATCTCTGTCCATGGTATGCCTGAATGAGTTACAGCAGATTGAGCACCGAATTGGTTTTGGGTCGAGCTCTGGGCTGGGTCGACTGGAGATTGCTCGGGAACCTCAACACTGCCCTCATCTACGGTTATGGTTTGTGTGTTACTCCATTCGCTTTCTTCACCGGTGAAGATCCATCCAAGGGCTAGTGGGTCTCGATGGACATATCCTATCATTGCCTTTACTTGAAAATCCACTTGTCCACTGGGAGGAAATGTTGCTATCAGGCCAGGGTAGTGCAGTTTCAACCCCTCTGTGGCAGAGTATTCTCCTTCAAATGAAATCACAGTATATTCGGATTCTAGATGCGCTCCGGCAAATCCATTTGTAGGAATGTAAATCTCATGCCAGTCTTGTTCAAAACTGCCCTTCCATCGAATGTTATATTGAAGATTAGCAGTCCAGTTCGCGGTCGCTTCTTCAACCAAAAAGGGTGTGAAGGGCTGGTTTTTGATTGAAAGTTTGATGGTTCTTGATTCTATATGGCGCTCAACCTGAGTCGCGGTCAGCCCTGTGTAAGGGTCTACCGAAGAAGTAGGAGGAATGTTATAGGAAGAATCGATAAGCTGAACAGTAAACTCTGGGCTGGATGGTTTGGTTATTTCGATTTCAGCACCTACCATGCCAAAATGTGTCATGTTGACAGATACCAAGCCGCCAATTAGCATAGCTATCAAGAATACGTTTAATCTTTTTCTCATAGCTATCCCTCTGATAATATAACTAATGCTTGGCAAAAATTAAACATTTCTGTATATTACACCTTTGTAAACTCAATTTTTAATCAGCTTATTTTCCATGATGCATGCCTTATTTAGGATAATGGTATGTTACTGAAACATCCCGTCCTTCCTTAATACTTGCTCGTATAATGATTTAGTAGATGATTGAAATGATTAGGCAATGCTCAAACGGAAAACAACTGGAACGCATCACCTGCGAGCTTCTATGGGGCAATGTGAAGACCAACCCGATATTTCTCAAATACTTGCAAAATGATGTAGCCCTCGGGCAAATGAGGGTTATCTAAAATTACGCCAAAAATTGAAACAGCAAAAATAATGGGATCATCAGTCATGGAGTAAAGGAGGTGAAAAATTGGTTGAGAATTTAACTATTAGTGACTATTTAGAAATGCAGGCAACAGACCAACAGAATTACGTTAGACTTAAGTCTCACATAGTAACAATCCCTACATCAGCTCCTATTCTCAGAATTGATCAAGGCCTATGGGTATACAAAGATCTCTTTTCACTAGGCTATCTCGCTTCTGCGAGCAAAACTGATATTCCAATTCAATCAGGCGGGTATACCCCTTGTGTACCATCTGACATCGGCAAACAAGTTAGAGACGACGGAGTCATCATTCCAGATGTAGTCTTAGCTAGCTATGATAATAGCGACCCCCCAAATAGAAAATGGTTCCTCACAGGACCAACCTCGGTAGCAAGTGGTTCTGCAATGACAGTGGTGAATGGGACAGGAGCAGGTACATCAAGCGGTGCCTCTTCCGTCTATGGTGGCGGTGCCATAATGATAGGACATGGTTTAACTGGTAGTACCGATCCAGCCAAAATAATCTTGATGGACTCCGCTCAAGGGTATGACACGTTGTTCCTTAAGAAGAGAGACGGAACGGCCGCGAAACTAAATGTCGGGAAATTGGAAATACAATCCACGAATAACGTGTTTGCGATAACTGCTGGTGATAACGGAGTAAACCAAGATACGTATATCGTTCCGCAGAACCCAAGCCAAGGTGGACTCGGATTGGGAACTTCAACGTATCCATTCAAATGGGTCGACGCAACCTATGTGTTCACAAACGCGATAACTAGTCTTAGCGGCGGCGCAATCAGCATATCTGTGTCTTTAGACTGCAATACTGTTATCCATGGCGGTGGAAGTAGCGGAGACGCATTCAAAGTTGGCGACGACATCTACATAGTTGACGTTAACAACGCTAACAGACTATCACTGCAGGGTGCACAGAGTAGAACTCAAGCAGGTATACAATTTGGTTCTGGAGGCATGTGGCTCTACAGGGACAGCGCTTATCTTAGATGCTCGTCCGGATTTGTTGCAGACGGTACAGTAGCCGTGGGTACGTATGCTTCAGGCGGTACCGGTTCAGCTGTATACTTTAACTCAAGTCACCAACTCTGCCAAGGCACAAGCCTAATGGTATACAAGACCAATATTGAGACTCTGGATGACGCTTCATGGATTTATAGTCTGCGTCCAGTAACCTTTGATTGGAAAGATGACAAAGATGCACAATTATTCGGTCGACAAATAGGTTTAGTAGCTGAGGAGGTTCAGCCGATTGCGCCGTTACTAACCTTTAACGATGTTCAGACTGGTAAGCTTCAAGGTGTTATATACGAAAAACTGGCTGTGCCGATGCTGGTAGAATTACAGAAGCTAAGACATGAAGTAGATGAACTAAAGACCAAGTTAGCAGCATAACTCAAGAAGTAAAAACAAATTCCTGAGGAGATTAGGATTGGCAGAACAGACTAAAGCAGAAAACTCCCCCATCATGCAGCAAGTTGGCATGCTAAACTTACGTATCAACGATATGATGGTGCAGCTAAACACAGTCATCAAGATACTAATAGAGACGAACGCTGAACTCAAGAAGGAAAATGCTGAGTTGAAAGCTAAGCAAGTAAAAACAAATAAACCCTAAAAACCCCGAACAATTTTCCCTTTTTTTTTCATAAAAAATAATAACGAGAAGACTTTTTAACAACATTTAGAGCTTGCTCAATTTTAATAAAAAAGTAAAAATTTATCTCGAGATTAACGGTTAGGGGATTAATCTTTTACTGTGCGAACGGTGTGGTAGATGACTTAGAGAATTTTGATTGTGCGTATGCGCTTATTGATGCGGCAATTATTAGTGGGCTGACTTTTTTTAGTACTTTGGGCGGTGGTTCTGTGGCTGGGTTGGATGGTTTGTCTGCTTTGAAGGCTGCCTCTATTGCAGCGTGTGCTCAGTTCTTTATCTTTTTAGCATTAAAGAGAGGAATAGTTCAGCCAAGAGAAACCATAAAATAGCGCAGTAAAATATGCTTTATTGTAATTGTAAATTAATTATTTACTGTTTTATTTTTGGTTGGAGTTTAAAAGATGTATTTGTGCATGGGCTAAATTTGTTACTGGAATGGCGGGCCCGACGGGAATTGAACCCGCGACCTAAGGATTAAGAGTCCTCCGCTCTAGCCTGACTGAGCCACGGGCCCA
>JAXDAO010000151.1:0-6228 GCA_034679745.1 Bathyarchaeia archaeon | reverse complement strand
TAGGAATGAACATTGAAAAACACAATATTCTCCTAGATGCCTTAGGTCAATTTTACAGTAGCATCTATTTAACTCAAAAAAGTCGACCCAAAAAGATGGATTACTTTGACTTCGTGGTCTCAGAAATCCATGGTTTACGCATAAAAGAATTAAATGACCTTCGCGCTCAAGGCAAGAAGGTCGTCGGCGCTTTTTGTGTTTATGCACCAGAAGAGATAGCTTATGCTGCAGAAGCTTCTATGGTTGGTTTATGTGGAGGCGCAGATTTCTCTGTTCCAGATGCTGAAGCGATTCTTCCGAGAAGTCTTTGTCCTTTAATTAAGTCCTTTTATGGTTTTAAGTTAAATGGCACCTGTCCTTATTTTGAGTCTAGCGATCTTGTGGTTGGAGAGACAACTTGTGATGGTAAAAAGAAAGTTTACGAACTCTTAAACGACCTCATACCAACCTATGTGTTAGAGATTCCTCACAAACCAGATACTCAGCAAGGAAAAGAATTCTGGTTTAAAGAGCTTGAAGCCTTCAAAGCTAAAATAGAGCAACTAACCGGAAACAAAATTACAGCTGAAAAATTAAAAGACTCTATCGAGTTGATCAATAATAAACGCAAAGCATTACAACGTCTCTCTGATTTGCGAGCAAATTCTCCTTCACCAATAAGTGGCTTGGACGCTTTACTTATCTATCAAATCAGCTTCAACGATGACCCCAAACGTTTTACCGCCAAAGTTAACGAGCTCTGTGATGAACTTGAAGAGCGCGTTCGGAACGGGGTGGGCGTTGCTGATAAGGATGCCACTCGTCTTCTAGTTTCAGGGTGCCCCATGGCTATTCCAAATTGGAAACTTCACAGTATAGTACAGGCAACAGGAGCTACTATAGTTGCTGAGGAAAGTTGCGTTGGAACACGGCTCTTTAGCGACCTAGTTGAACCTAAAGGCGACAGCATAGATGATTTGCTATGGGCACTTGTTGAGAAGTACAGCAAGATCCCCTGTGCATGCTTCACACCAAATGACAGACGTATAAAGAGCATACAATCTCTCGCCAAACAATTCAAAGCTGACGGAATCATCTACTACACCTTGCAGAACTGCCATGACTACAACGTTGAAAGCGTAAAAGTCGACCGTGCAATGAAAGCCCAAGATTTGCCAATGCTAAAGATCGAGACAGATTATACGATGGGTGACGCTCCTCAGATACAGACACGAGTTGAAGCTTTCCTAGAAATTATCCAAGGCAAAAAGCAAGCCTAACTCCTTCCTTTTGTCATGTTTATATTGTAAAAAAAGAAAGCCAATATGGAGGAAAACAAGTTGACTTACAGGTTAACTAAAGTAGTTCCCGTACACGGATGCAGCTGTAAGCTTCCTCAGTATCAACTAGGCGATTTACTGGATAAGGCAGGTTTAACTTGCGAATTCGGTGAAGAAGTGTTGGCTGGTCCATGGGAGAACTCTAGCGTGATAAAAATTGCCGATGGAATAGCTATACTAAATACGCTCGACTTTTTCACGCCAATGGTTGATGAACCCGAAATCCAAGGGAGAATCGCAGGCAGCAACGTAACAAGCGACATCTACACTTTGGGTGTGACTAAAATCGTCAATGTACTTACGATTATGGCTTACCCTGAGAATATGCCCAGTGAGTTAGCTGTCGGTATGCTTAAGGGGTTGGGAGATTTCTGTCGCGAAATGGGAATTCCCGTGGTCGGCGGGCATACTATTCGTAATCCTTGGCCAATCATAGGAGGCGCGGCAACTGGTGTTGGTGACCCTGAGAAAATCGTTTACACTCGCGGAGCTAAAGTGGGTGATCGCTTGTTTTTGACTAAGCCTTTGGGTATTGCGCCTGCTATGGCGGCTTATCGTTTGCGTAAGGAAGAAGATGGCAAAGAGCTCCTTGAAGGTGTATCTGAAGATTTGATTGACGCAGCTGTCAATGGCGCGGTCACTGGTATGATTACTTCTAACAAACCAGTTGCTGAAGCGATGCAACAGGTGCCTGTTCATGCGGCGACTGATGTGACTGGCTTTGGCTTGAAGGGTCATGCTGCTAACATGGCTACGCTTAGCAATGTTGATATTGTCATTGACAATCTCTGGGTTATTCGTGGAACGCCGACGTTGACAGATATTTTTGGTTATCCGCTTTTTACTGGTGAATCTAAAGAAACTGCAGGCGGAATACTGCTCGCTGTGGCCAAAGCTGATGCTGATGATTTGCAAAGTGAGCTCGACAAACGTAAAGTCAGGTACTGTGAAGTTGGCTATGTAACCGAAGGTAATGGAAATGTTCACGTGTTAAAAGATGCTAAGGTTCTTGAGTCTTAACTAATAGTGGTTCGCTGAATTCGTATTTGGAGCTTTGTTGTGTCTTTTTTCTTTGATTGTCCTTGTCTTTGAATTTTAGCGGACGACTACTACTTAGGCTTTTTTTCAGCTTCTTTTAGTGTTATGTATATTTTTTATGTTGGTTTATGGTTGTCTGAATTGGATTTTGCTTATAATCGAAAAATAGCGAAATTCAAAAGCGTTATCATTGAAAGCAAAGCTTCCATCATGCTGATTGCTAAACATTATATTTGCCAACAACTGTTAAACCTCGTTTAGGTGCAAACTTTGCCAAAGATAGTTGGAGTCGTCGGCGGAAAACATTCAGGCAAAACCACAGTTATTGAGCATCTAATCATAGAGCTCACACGTCGGGGTTACCGTGTGGGTACGATTAAAGAGATGGTTCGCATCCCAACATTGGACACGCCTGCAAAGGAAACTGACAGATACCGCAAGGCAGGTGCCCAAACAATCGTTGCTGTTCCACGCGACGAAACTGTCATTTTCATCACAAAGCAACTAGAACTAAAAGAGATTCTGCCTCACTTGGGCAAATTGGACTTTGTTGTTTTGGAGGGGTTTGAATCTGAAAAAAAGATCCCGAAGATAATTGCTGCAAAAACTGCGGTAGAAGCCCAAACCTATCTTGGTGGCTCAACAATTGTTGTCTCAGGCATAATTGGCGAAAGTGTAGCTGAAACTGAGAAGTTGTCAACTATTAAAATTCCAATTATCAGCAGTTCAAACGAAATAGGAAAATTGGTCGATTTAGTCGAACAAAAAGCAGTCGTGTTGGGAGCTTAGCTAACTTCTATTGATGCTACGCCGCGAACCCATCTCTGAGCAAACTCGTCGTCGCCAATGATTAAGCGCAGGGGTCCTTCTCCGCCTTCTTTGAGCATTGAGAGTGGTGAGCCTTCTTTTTGGTATGCGATTATGGTGTTTCGGTTTTGTGCTTCTTGTATTGTTAGGGTTGTTCCGTAGCCATCTGATGCCTGAATGAAAACCGTTTTTGCATCATTGTTCACTTGGGCTTGGGTTAGTAGGTCTTTTAGGAGTGCCCCTGTGTATTTGAAGTCGCCGTTTTCTTCAGTGTGACTGCTCGAGGATAGAGTTACCTGCAACGTTACTGGCGTGTAGGTTTGTAGCTGAGCAAGAGTTAGATTAAATGGGTTGCCTACTTTGCCCTTAACTTGGATGTAAACGTCTGGTTGTGATGCGTCTGGGCGCGTGTAGATGTATAGCGGTATAGCCGCTACGATTAGGAGGAAAAAAATTACAAGGGCAATTTTTGTGGCTTTCTGCATTTAATCGCCTATGAGATGGTTATTTCAGAGATCCATCTCACCCAGTTTTGGCCCCACTTAAACTCTTCAGTGGGAACAAAAAGCCGGAAGGGCTGGCCATCATTGGGTGATAGGTATGCGCTGTTTTCTTTGTAGCCTAGTAGCATGCCTGTGCTGTATACCTGTTCGAGGGTGAATTCTCTGCTGTATCCATCGATAGCGATTACGGTGATTTTGGTTGCGCTCGAAGCGACACCGCTGTCTTCTAGGATGCTTGATACGGTGACGCCTGTCCAGTCTGAGGTTCGTTGTGCATCTCCGCCGGGGGCGAATGCTGCATTTACTGTTTTGACTTCGAAGTTTGTGATGTTGCCGCCTGTGATAGTCATTGGGTTGGCTATTTCTCCGTTTACTGTAACAGTCCATGGTTCCAAGTTAATTTCCGCTACATTCTTGACATTGTAATTACTTACTAATCCCGGTACGATCAATTTTAGTGGTCCTTCCGTAGTATTGGTGATCCATTGTCCATCTTTGGTGAAGGCTAAGATGAATTCGCTGCCGGGGTATTGGGTGCTGTTGTATGCTTGGTAGGTGTTTATGGTTTTCTTGAAGCCGTCGCCTGCGATGGTGGTGATGAAGCCTGTGTCCCATGAGGCACCTGTCTTGTTGAGCAGTTCTGTTATGGTTACTCCGATGTAGGTTGCCGTTTCGCCTTTGATTGTGTAGGTTACGCTGGTCAGGGGCATCTGGGATAGGTCAGGTATTGTGAGGGTTTTTTCTTTGTCCACGTTGCCTGAGATTTTGAGTTGAGCAGATGGAGGGTTTCCAGCTGGTAGTTTTAATGTACCTGTTTGGGCGGAGTTGCCTGGTAAATAATAGATGACTGCTACAAGAGCAATTATAATTACGGCTATTGCTACTGCCGCTGTTAATGCGATTTTTGCGGTTTTATTCATGTTTTTTTACTTCCAAGACCAATTTTTCCAATTCTGACTAGGAGCATGTTGGCGATGAATCCGCCTATGCAGCCGCTTATAGCAGCGATAACTGCCAAAAATGCGAGCACAATTGGAGGTAAGAACAGCACCATTGCTCCTACTAGTATGGTGCCTATGACGTTGGCGATTGCGGATGCGATCATACAGCAACCTAGACAGCATGCTTTGTGTCTTGAGAGGTAAAAGAAGGCGTCGATTGCTATACCTGGACCGAGGTATATTACGAATGAGAGTAAGCCAAAGTTGCCGTACGGCAGTATTAGGCTGATGAACGCTTGCGTTAGGGAGACCATTGAAGCGGCTCCTATTTTGCGTATAAAGCCGAAGGCCATGACGGGCCACATCATGTATAAGCCGCCTGTTACTGCGCCTGTGGGTAGGTAGAAGGCTCCGATTATGGGTCCGATGAGTGGGTGCAGGAGGTTTTTTGTAGCTAAGCCTAAGCTTGCGAAGAGCGCCATTAGGACTAGGTCGACTGTTGCGATTTTTAAGTTGCTGTTGTGCAGTGGTGGAGTTTGGGGTTTCATGCTAAGCTCCGATGTTACATCTTGATAATGTCGATTAATTAAACCTTGTCCCAAAAATAAATGCAAAAACTATGAGAGCTCTTTTAAATTGTCGCCCAACTTTGCTTGTGCGTTACGGTAACGCTTGGTTAAATTCTTCCCAAAAGCGGTAACTTCTGAAGAGCCACCGCCATTTGCTCCTCCCCTGAGCCGTTTAACTAGTGATTCTTCTAATCTTTCTTCGGCTAAAGATATTCTGTGCAGAGCGTAACGGTAGGACATACCTAGGTTTTTCGCGGCTTCTAAAACTGAGTGGTGCTTCTCTATTTCTTCGAGTAATCTGGCTAAGCCGTCGCCGAAGATTGCTTCGTTGTTTTCGTTGACCATCCAGAGTTTGAATTTGTAATCTAGTTTCTTCAATGCCGTTCGCCTGTGTTCTATTTGTATGTTTGATAAATTAAGCTTAGTGCTGTTTAGGTGGATTTATTTTGATGTTGTGGCCTGTTTTTGCAGTGAGCAACCCTTTTATAGCATATATATTGTATATACGATTAATATTATAATGTTCCATCCGTGTGTCCTCGGAGAGAAATCAAGTGAACGAAAGCAACATGACAGACCAAGAAAAAGTTAACCGTGTCGTCGAAAAAAAGGTCCTAAACTCCATAACTAAAAAAATAACAATATACGCCCCAGATATCGCAGCAAAAGCACACCCGGGGCAATTCGTAATTTTTAAGATCCGCGCAGACAGCGAACGTGTTCCTCTGACTTTATCATCTTGGGACAAAGAAAAAGGAACAATCTCACACATTTTTCAAGAAGTAGGCTACTCAACCATCGAAATGGGTTCCCTAAACGTGGATGACATATTAATGCATGTAGCCGGTCCGCTGGGGAATCCAAGCGATATAAAGAACTTCGGCACTGCAGTCGTCGTTTGCGGGGGTCTCGGTACCGCAGTTGCATACCCCGTAGCTAAAGCGCTAAAGGAAGCAGGCAACAAAGTTATCTCAATAATGGGTGCCAGAAGCGCTGAACTATTCATTCTTGAAGAGGAGATGAAAGCCGTCTCCGACGAAGTCTACTACAC
>JAXDAO010000150.1:0-2913 GCA_034679745.1 Bathyarchaeia archaeon | reverse complement strand
GCAAGGATGAAGTAGACCAATGGATTTGTCCTACATTCGGGCTTGAGGCTTCATTCGCAAGTACCTATTTTCTTTGTGCAGACGACTAAAAGGCGAAACACACAATCACAGGTCAAATCAATGGCGCTGGCGAGAGCAGGCTGGGGAGTCTCATATAGTTTAATAAAATGCCGGATGGTTAAGTTCATCAGATAGAGGGAATATTAAATGATGTTGATGCCGGGTATTATAATGAAGTTTCCATTTCATGAAGGAGGATTGAATCCTGGACTTTTTTGACATTATGAGTATCTCACACCGCTATATGGAGATTCTTAACCCTTCTACGTCTGAAAAAATCATCCAACTCGGCAAAATGCTCAAGTTGAAAAAAGGTAGTCGAGTTATCGATTTCGGTTGTGGCTGCGCTGAACCGCTCACTCTCTGGGCTGAGAAATTCGGTATCACCGGTATTGGAATTGATATATCTAGGGATTACTGCGACCGGGCTAGAGATAAGCTTTTTAAGAGACGGGTGTCAGACCAAATCGAAATCGTATGCTCCCCTGCAGCTGAATACATGTTCGAAGAGGGGGCTTTCGATGCCGCAACATGTATTGGGGCAACATTTGTTTTCGGCGGCTTCCAGCATACAATCCAGGCGATGAAACGGGCGGTACATCAGAATGGACGGCTCGGCATCGGTGAAACTCACTGGCTTAGCAATCAAGTATATCCGCAATATGCCCAAAAACAGACAACTACACACACGAAACCAGAACTAGCCCAATTTACTCGAAACGAAGGCTTTGAACTCGAATGTATAATCCGTTCTAATCGCGACGACTGGGACAGGTACATTTCGGATAGTTGGTATGGACTGATACGTTGGCTTGAAGAAAATCCCAACCACCCCGATTATGAACAGGTGTTCAAACACTTCCGTACTGATCAGGATGATTATTTACAGTTCCAAAGTCAATATATGGGTTGGGCTATGTACTGCCTCGCCCCCTTGAAATCTCATCTGCCAGGCATTCAATTATAAAATATGAATTTTTATCTTCTTAAGCCACTTTTTAATTGACAGGGCCCATTTCATCGGTGTTCCCGTTGAGCTGGAATGCTACAAAAATGTTAGAGAAAAATTCTGGTGGACCGGGGGGGATTTGAACCCCCGACCTCTTGAGTGCAAGTCAAGCGTTCATACCAGCTGAACTACCGGCCCGTGGCTTGCCAAACTGTAGCAGTTCCTTGATATTTAGTTTTTGCCAGTAGGCATCGAAAGTTAACAAAATTATTACATCAAAATAAGATTAAAGCTTAATTCAAATACTCAATTACCCAATAATATCCATTTATCAGAATCCGGTAAATAGCACGGTGAGGCAAGGCACCATTTTTTAAGTGGGTTTTTCCAGTTGAACTAAACATCATTTATGGCGGCTAATTGCAGCTAAATCAAAACCATTCTCTTAAACGTTATATCCTTTGAGACCCAACAATGTTTTAGGAGGCTTGCGTTTGGATCTAAAAACTGTAAAGATTGAACCGCTCCAAGACTGCAATACAATTTTAGGTATGGCTCATTTCATCAAAACCGCCGAAGACATTTACGAAGCACTTGTCAATTCGGTTCCAACCATAAAGTTTGGATTGGGTTTCTGCGAAAGCTCAGGACAATGCCTTGTGAGACATGAAGGGAACGACGCTGAATTACGAGGTTTGGCAGCAGAAAAAGCACTTGAAATTGCCTGTGGTCACAGTTTTATCATTTTCATAAAGAATGCTTACCCCCTAAACGTTCTGGATAAAATCAAGAAGGTACCTGAAGTGTGTACAATCTTTGCCGCAACAGCTAATCCACTAGAAGTGATAATAGCTGAGACAGATCAAGGCCGAGGAATAATTGGCGTTGTAGATGGCTACAAAAGCAAAGGCATAGAAAATGAAAAAGACATATCTGACCGTCGACAGTTCTTACGTAAAATTGGATACAAACTCGGCTAATTGTTATCCTGTTCATCTATTATGGTTCTAAGAAGAGATTGATCAATGTTACCTCCAGTGACTTCTAATGCCACTGAGTGCCCAGTGAAATCATTGCTATTCTCCAGAAGCATAGCAACACCTGCCACGCCTGAGCCCTCCACAACTTGCCCTTCGTTTTTACAGAGCAGATAAACTGCTTTTCGAATTGTTGCCTCTTTAACCAGAATTACATTGTCAACGTATTCTTGGACGATGTTAAAGGTTATCGAATCTTTTTCGATGCCGCCTGATAGTCCTTCTGCAACAGTTGTTGGTTCATGTCTGTGTGGCGGAATTATTCGTCCTGCTTTCAAGGACTCGTACATAATTGGTACGGCTTGTGATTGAACACCAATAACTTCAGAGTTGGTTTTTAGGCTTTTTATAGCGATGCTTATGCCTGAAATTAATCCTCCTCCGCCGACGGGTACAACGACTATATCTATTTCTGGTTGATCTTGAAGAATTTCCAAGCCAGCCGTGCCGTGACCAGCTACTATCTTCTCGTCGTTGTATGGTGAGATGTAGAGGCGACTTTGTTCTGCGGCTATCCTTTTTGCTTCTGCTTCTGCCTCAGGATAATTATCTCCAAATAGTAATAGATCTGCGCCGAACCGTTTTATGCCCTCAATCTTCACTTTAGGTGTGTTGGTTGGCACAACCACTTTTGCAGAGAAGTCGAGTTCTTTTGCGCCGAATGCCACGGCTTGACCATGGTTACCTGCGGACGCTGTTACTACACCCTTGGTTTTCTCTTCAACTGTGAGGTTTAGTAGTTTGTTCATTACTCCTCTGACCTTAAAGGAATGCGTTGGTTGCAGGTTGTCTAGTTTTAGGTAGATGTTTGCTCTGCATAGTTGACTTAAGAATTCTGATCGGCAAAGAGGTGTATGTTTAGCGTAT
>JAXDAO010000149.1:0-4091 GCA_034679745.1 Bathyarchaeia archaeon | reverse complement strand
AAAACCAAAGTTAACAGAATAGAGCAGCTCAAAGAAATCATACGCGCCTGGGGAGAAAACCCAGAGCAAATTCTATCCAAAGATATCTTATTCCGGAGCAATCAAACAGTCCAGACAGATGAGCAGATTCATAGTCATCAGTTGTCGGTTCTTGCAGACGAACTTAAACAGATTATCAAGAGAGAGGTTACGTAAAAATGACCCAAAAATGTAGTACTTATTACGATACAGTTAAGCGGGTCCGACGGGAATTGAACCCGCGACCCCCGGATTAAAAGTCCGGTGCTCTAGCCTGACTGAGCTACGGACCCGCTCTATTTGGTTGCGGCTTGTAGACAAAGCAATAGGGGTTTTTTAGTATTTCGTTTCTAAACTGTTAAACAGTAGCTGATTTGTTGTTGTTTGTCGGTTCCGTGGTTATGATTGATGTTTTTTAGAAATGGTTGTTGTTTCGGTAATTTTGAATTTTGTTTTTGTTTTGTTGGTTTTTAGACGGTTTTCCAGGTTAAAATATACTCATATGTATAGCTATAACATATTATCTTCTTCCTTGATGTTTACATGAATATATAATTTTTCCTAGTACTGAATCACAAAAAGTAAACTTGTTCATATACATAAAACAGTCCTCACAAAATGGGTTTTTACTATAAACTTGCAATTTTTATGCACTGCAAATTGTTTTTAATAGCTACCGATATATGTACATGTTAACAAACGTTATCTCTGTTTTTGCGATATGAGTTTGCGGTGCCCATAAATTGATTTCATGGAAATACACGTTTAAACGGTTAAATGAAGAATACGAACTAGCTACAAAAAAGAAGCAAGCCTTAGACAACCTTTGCTCATCAGGCAAAATCTCGCAGGCAACACGTGATTCATTCACAGCAGACATCATAAAAGCCATCGAAGACATCGAAAAGCAGCGTGCTGAACTCGGAGAAAAAATGAACACAAAAACAATAGAATTAGAAGGTCAAATCAAGACCTTAGAGATGCTTCTTGCTAACTATGAAATCCAGCATGTAGTGGGTGAAATCGACGATGAAATTTACACCCGCGAAATTGCTCTCCTCTCAAATACCCTTGAAACAACTCGAAATGAATTAGGCATAATAAGAGACGCGACAAACCAGCTTTGCCCTCCCGCGAAGCCACTAGAAGCTCCTGTTGCTCCCGAGCCAGTTGCTCCTGTTATCGAAGCGCCAATTGAATCAACCGCCGTGGAAGTTCCGGTTGAATCTGCCACAATCGAATCCACCGTAGTGGAAACAGTGACAGCCGAACCTACATCAGTTGAAACAGCGCCAATCGAAACTCCAACTGAAACTGCTCTAATTGAGGCTCCAGTAGCTGAAGCAGCTCCATTAGAGGAGCCAGTAATTGAAGCTCCAATCGAGACAACACCTGCAGAAACCGCTCCAGTTGAAGCCCCAGCTGATACTGCACCCGTCGAGGCAGCAGCTGTTGAAGCAGCCCCAATCGAGACCCCCGTCGAACCAGCTCCCGTTGAAACCCCCGCAGCAGAAGCCGCGCCAATAGAAACACCAATTGAAATTGCGCCCGCAGAAACACCAATCGAAAGTGCCCCGATCGAAGCCCCAACAGAAATCGCCCCAGCAGAAGAAGCTTTAGTTGAAGCAGCCCCAATCGAAGCCGCTCCAGCAGAGGCTCCAGTTGAAGCAGCTGAAGAACCAGCCCCAACAGAAATCGCCCCAGCAGAAGCCCCAACTGAAACCGCGACAGTTGAAACCCCGATTGTCGAAGAAGCGCCAATTGAGCAATCAACTGAAGAGGCTCCAATCGCTTTAGCTGAACCAACAGTTGAAATCATCAATGAACCAGTCATCGCTGAACCCTCAATCGAGGAAGTTGTTGAAGAGGCAGCTCCATTAGAGGAGCCAGTAATTGAAGCTCCAGCAGAAGCCGCGCCAATAGAGGAAACTATTGAGGCAGCTCCAGTTGAAGCCGAAGCTGAAATAGTTGAAGAAGTAATAGTTGAAGCATCTCAAGAGACCACTGCTCCGACCGAAGCAGTAGTCGAAGCCGCTCCAGAACAAGAGGCAGAGCCAGTAATTGAAGCTCCACTCCAAGCTTTCGAAGTAACCGAGCACGCCCCAGCAGAAATAACACTTGAAAAAGTAATGGAACAAGAAGTAACAGAAGAAGTCATTCAACCGGTCATCGTGGAGGAGGCCCACATCACGGCCCACCCTTTAGAAGCGCCTCAGCAGGCGCCTTCGGAAGATATAGCGGAAGCCGACCAAACCACCCCCACAGAAGAAAGCGAAGAAAGCACAACTGAGTAAGCTAAGAACCCCGCTTCTTTTTTCTTTTTTATATTAATTATTTTTTGTTTCCATTTCTGGCGTATTTCTTATAGAAAGTTCTCCACAAAAGAACTAAAAGAATTGAACTATTTCTCAAGGAGCCTTTGACGTAGCCAGTGAGAGCTGCTTTAGTTTATAATTGGTCAGGGTTTTAGTGGGTCTGTGATTGTTAAGTTGATGTTTTTGTAGGTTATTTTTTGGTGTTTTAATAGCTGTTTATCGTGCGTGTACAGGATTGGGATTTGGTTTGCTAAAAAGTTGGCTATTATTAGTGCATCTCTTTCGCGCAGTTCATACTGTACAGATAGGCTAAGAGCCATTGCACTTATTTTTCTGGTTTGGTTATAAAATTCTGTGTTGGGTAGACTTATGAGTGTTATTAGGACCTCTGCCGCTTTTTCAGGTAACCATTTCTGAGAATGCACCAGTACATGATATGATTCATGGATTGTTGTCGGGTTTAGAGCAACCTTATTTTCAGGGGTTAATTCAAGCAACAGATTCTTTAGCGCTTCATGTTCGGGGTAAGCATCGTCAAGTGCAAAGCAGAGGATGTTCGCATCCAAGCCTGCTATCATTCGCTTTTGCCCCAAATTGACTTCATTTTTTCAGGTGACCAATTCTCAGGTTTACCTGTTCGCTCATGTTTTGAGTTGATGATTCTTCTCAACTTTTCAGTGGCGTCCTCTTTTTTACCGGGGACAATTAGGAAACCTTCGGCGACTCTTTTTATGGTTGCAATGTCTCCTATTTCTTCTCGGATTTCGGCTGGAATGCAGATTCTGCCTTTGGAGTCTAATTTTACGTTTACCTGTTCAACGAACTCCATTTTTATCCCACAGCTATAGTGGGAAAAGGTTGATTTAAAACTTGTCAAAAGAAAGAGGCTAATATTAAGACTTCAACAGGGTTTGAAGTAACCTTATGGCTGCCCAAGCTGCTAGTGCACTGGTGTGTGGGTTGTCTGGGTGAGGCATGTTAGCAAATCGAAAGGTCATGTCGCCGTAGCGCCATTTGACGTTGATTTCGTGTATGTTGCGTGTTGTAGCTGGGTCAACTACGACTTTAACTTTGACTTTGGTGGGTTTCACGGTTAGAGCTAAGGTGGCGGCGACGTTCATTTCTCGTGGGAACTGCTTGGCGGCTTGCTCTGCGTCGCCTTCGAAGGTGACTGTTTCTTTTGTGATGGGCTTGCCCAGTGCCTTGGGGCTTTTTCGTGTTGTCAGTGTGATTTCGTCGATCCCTGCGTTGGCGGCTGCCCCGATAGCATCTAAGCCTCCGATGGCACCTGCAGGGAAATGCACTCGGGGATTGTTTGTGGGGTGATCGAGAAGTGCGCCTGTGCTCATGAAGATAAGCTCAGCGCCTGATGTGACTAGCTTGTCATAGTACTGGTGGACTGCGCCTTGGCCTGCGGCTTCAACGATGACTTTGGGTTTAGCTTCCAATAGCTCATCGATGGTAGCAACGATTTTAACTGGGAACTTGAGTTGGTTCTTGAGTTTGATTGCTTGGTTAACGTCTATATCGAAGAGTACCAATTCGTTACTGGCTACTATTTTGCACTCAATTGCCTCCGCGAGTACGGTGCCGATTGCTCCGCAGCCGATCAGTCCAACCTTCTTAGTCATTTTCTATCCCTGGTATTCGGGTTTGATGTAGACTTCGTATTGAGCGACTTGTCTGCCCTCAGCTTTCTCGGTTACCACTTTAGTGTTTTCGACTTTTAGAGTGGCAGCGATGTCGATGCATCCTTGC
>JAXDAO010000148.1:0-10012 GCA_034679745.1 Bathyarchaeia archaeon | reverse complement strand
TAGAACGTTTGTTTTGTGAATTTTGAGTAACTTGAAATTGCATTTAGCTTTCCCGAATCATATTTTCCTTCTAAGGCATTTTTGTCTGTGCCACAATAAACATTTATTCCCCTTTTTCCAAGAGACCTAACAATGCTTAAGCATGCGCCAATTCGGGCGTCAGTGACTAATACAGAAGGATTATTTTTACGCTTCAAAACTATCTTCAAATAAGCATTAATGTTTAATATATTATAAACATTTATTCTATGCACGACAGAGCCCTTGTCTACGAGGAGGATACCTTTTAAGGAATTGTGCTCGCTAATTTGGTCATCCAACGCCAAGTCTGTAACGTCAAACGTACAGCATTAACGCCGTACTTGCCTAGAACACTTTTTGCTTCTCACGAAATGTAACCAAACTATCAGTTACGGTGCCAGTCAAAACCTTCGGGCTTTCTTGTTCTATGAAACCTCGCTATTCCATGGTGCTATAACTATTAATACTCTAATTTCGAATTAGTTGCATCACAACTTGGTTCTCACATATGCCTGCGAATACGACGCTAGTAGAAGAGATTGAATCATCGATTGCACGGGACTTCACTTTGTCCTACGCTGAATTAAAGAAGCTCCACTCACACATGCTGGACCAGATCACGTCTACAGCAAGCCGCTCACCCGCATACTCCAAAATAGAGCATATCAATGACATCTCGCAGCTAAGCAAGCTGCCAATAACGTCTTTTGACCACATTCAGGTGCTCTTCGACACGCTGGGAACCGAGAAGGTGCTGCTCAAGAAACCTACAATATTTTGGTACACTTTAGGCTCCACCGGCAAACAAAAGAAAGTCTACTATGGCGAAGCAGACCAAGACATCATCGCAACGGGCTTCATGCAACTACTATACTTAAGCGGCGTACGAGTCACAGACAGCGGCTTTGTCTTCACCTCAACCGGCGGGGACACCCTCTTTGGGCTTGTCTTAAAAAAATACGGTTTAACCGCCCTAATTTCGACTCTTACCAACGAAATCGACGTGATCAAAGCGTTGCGGAACGCGTCAAAGCTGCAACGGATCGACATCACCGTAGGCGTTACGTGGCTTTACCTCGTCATCAACAAAATCGCGCACCACCCCCAAGAGTTCGAGAAGATAGTGCAGAAGATGGTGAAGGCCAAAGTCAAGGTACCTGGTTTGCCATGGCTTATTCGCAAGTATCTAATGCGGGGGATAGACTACCAGAACCTCGCAAGAACCCTCTCTGAGACCCGATTGGGCTTCTCGCACGCTGAAGCACTTGCACCCTACATCCCCAAGATACATGAGGTATATCCGAAGATGGAGATGCATGACGTGTTCGGTGCAACCGAGCAGTGGGTGCAGGCTATACAGGTTTCAACCGAGCATAACTGGCTTAGCTTCTTCTTACGCTACTCCATTCCTGAACTGGCGGATCCAGAAGAAGTCCTTAAAGCTAAACAGGACCCAACCTACATACCCAAAACCACTCCATGGTACGAGTGGAAAAAGGGTATGCGTGGCGAACTTATCTTAACCCGCCCCGGCGAATGCTTGCCTTTGATCAGGTACCCCACTGGTGACATGATTGAAATCATGGATCCCGCCTACAAGTTCACAGTTAAACTTGAAACCACCACACTTGACATAACACTACCCGCGATTATGTCCCTTGGAAGATCAACAGACTCAGTGGATTACGACTCAGGAGATCAAAACGGCAACTTTTTCGGTTTTAAAGTCTACTCGCGGCAAATAAACGACGCACTCTTTAAAATCCAAAACATTCGCTGGTGGGAACTCTACCACGTACGCGGCAGCCCCGGCAGATTCATCTTCCTAGTAATCCCAGAAGCCCCAGTGCAGGATATGGTAGCCTTTAAAGCAGAAATACACGCATCGCTTACCAAAACCTTTGTTGAGTATTACGCAGTAGATACAGGAAGGCAATTCATACTCGACGGCTCAGCGGCCAACGGAAACGGCGTACTTCATAACGAACTCATCGAGGTCATAGTAGCGCGACCCGAGGCTTACAACGTCGTAGATCGCGAGGTTAAGCGGCGCCTAAAGGAAGGTCGAGCGATGGGGCGCCAGAAGCCCAAGCGGATCTTCAAGGTTGAGAACGAAGCCGAATTCAAGCGGCTTGTTGATGATAAACTGAAAGCATAGGACCTACCTGCCTCAGCGGTTCCTCCCCTGCTTCTTTATTCTCAGACACATCTGTCTCATCAACCCAACAAATCACCTCCAAAAGTTAACCTGAAACAGAAATGCGATCATAAGATTTTTGCATTATTTTCCTATTAGATTGTAGTAATAATTTATTAGTAGGAATTAATAATAATTATTCAGTGAGAAGATGACGTCAGTCACAGTAACAAGACATTCGCAAGTCACAATACCTAAGGAAATACGTGAGGCAGTTGGGATAGTCGAGGGCGATAAGGTCAAGATGAAAGTGGTGGACGGCGACAAAATAATGATTGAAAAAGCAAACCAAGAAGCCTGGAAAGACTGCACAGACTTTTTGCCTGAGGATTTCGAAAAAATCTTAGCCTCTCTGCGAAGTGATTCAACAACTAGATTCAAACGTCTCGGACTTGTGCCTTAGATGCCACAGAAAAACAAGAAAACTACTGGCGAGAATAAAAAAATATTTGTTGATACCTCAATAATTGTTGATGTAGATAGAGGCAAACAAGAAGTTATAGACCTCTGCAAAAGACTAACCAGCACAAATAGTGCATTTATAAGCACTGTAAGCGTTTCGGAAATTCTAACTGGATCTTACCTAAGAAAAGACTATAAAACCGCAGTCAAAAAAGCAGAAAAAGTACTAAGCCAATTCCGATGGGTTCCATTAAATGGAGAAGTAGCTAAACTGGTTGCTGAATTAAACGCGTACCTCATCTCAAAGGGGCAACCGATAGAATACCAAGACGTAGCAATAGCTGCTTGCTTTCTTTTGGAGTGCTGTGACGTTCTGCTGACCGAAAACAAAGAACATTTCGAGAGGCTCCCTAACCTGAAAAATAAAGTAATGACTCCAAAAGAGTTTTGCCAAAAACCATAACCTGCTACAACATATCTGAGCCCACATTAAATTATCCATTTTTTCAAAACTCAACTTCATACAATTTTTGTGACAAAATCGCTAAAAAAGGGCGACGCGTCAGCTAGATGCGGCTCGTTTAGTGGCGAAGCTTTCAAACAAAGCAAAAGAATGGAAGAAATATTATCCAGCAGCTAAGACATGCTTACGCTTATTCCTATAAACTATCAGACCCGCAACCAAAGCAGCCACTGCCACTATTGATGCTATGACTAAGATTGGCAGAAGAGAATCTGTCTTGGGTTGTTCTGGACCAGTATTAATGGTTGGATACGGTGTCAAAGTCGGCGTTGCCGGGATGCCAAAGTTAGGAATCTCGAAATCGGTTATCGGGTCTACTAACGGATGGTAGTCAATGCTTTTGCCCGTTGCCCAGGAGTATCTATCGTCTACGTAGGGTGTGTTCCAAATTCCTAACCCTTCAACTTCGGTGGCGTTAGGATATTTGATGGTGTAGTTGCTCCAGTAGTTCCTATCTACAAACGGGGCATCCGCTAAATCAACAAGGGTGCCACTGTCAAAGAAGTTGTTTTCAGTTATGACATCGTGTCCTCCACGGTTATAATCGACAAAAATATAGGAATTAATGAAAAAGTTATTTCTTACGACATTTCCTTCTCCGCTGCCGCCTATGATGTGTATGCGGGTGTTTTCGAAGCGGTTGCCTATGAAACTGTTGTTGTTTGAGGGCGTATAGATGCCTTCTGAGAAATTGCAGATTCGCAGATTCTTCACTAAGACATTGCCATATGCGTTGTAGGTTTCATCATGGCCTACCAGATTTATCCCTCTCGCATTTACCGCCTGATTGCCCTGAAGAGTGTGCCCCGCTCCGTCGATTGTAATTCCTGCCCTTTGAACTGTTATGGTAGCAAGAATATCTACTACAAAGGTGTAAGTGCTTCCGTTTCTTTGAAGCCAGATAACATCAGTGTCTGGTTCGATGCTTCCGTCTGGCTTGATTGTTATGTTGAGCGGTTCTAATTCTTGCGCTTTAACTGGCAATGCGACGATTGAAAGAGAAACAATGAGACAGATCGTAAGTAAAGCAATATGCGCTCTCATGTTTTGTCAGGTACATTGATAGAGGGTGTTATTTTATAGGTGTTTTCGTCAAGGAACCTTGACTGAGCACTCGACATAACAGTGCAGTATCTTTTGTCATATATTCTGCAATATTCTCATTTGCTTTAATAGTTTACTTGAAAGCCCTTCCCACGACCTCAACCTTTTGGATTTGTTCTAAGTATTATTTGGTTATGACCTAGATTTCATCAATGTAGTGCATTGGAGTTTCCATGCGAAATTTTAACATGATGTCCCATGATACAAAGTATTTTTTTATGAGGATGTTTATCCTGAGTTCAATTGTTTCTTGCTAATTATAAGGCTTGGAAAATAACTGGTGATTGTTGTGTTAAGCGTTAATTCCTTCGCTTAAAGCTACATTTATTAAAGGCCGAAATAGTACTTCGAAAAATGCTTAACCAAGACGATAGCACTTATGATTCACACAATTCTAAAACAACTAGGAATTATGGATTATTTTTCCTTTTGATATTTGCAATCCCAATCGGTATTCTTCTTTTCCTAATGCTAGAGGGACCGTTTTTTTTCACCGTCATCATGTTTTCCAGTCTCTTGGGCGTATACCTTGTTATGGCTTACCTCACTTTAGCCAGTGGTAGTCTAAAATACGAGCTATCTTCTAAAGAATTAAGGGTACGATTTGGGTTATTCAGCAAAAGGGTAACATATACCCGAATTGATAACGCAGAGAAAGTGCAGCTGTCCCTAAATATACGCCTTTTCGGAGCCAGCCTACCCGGGTTTCATTGGGGTTTTTATAGAACTAACATAGGAAACGCTCATGTTTATGGCACACGAATATCTGGCGACTATGTAGTAATAACGTTACAGAATGGCGAAAAATTTGCTCTATCACCTGAAGAACCTGACCGATTTCTTAATGCCTTAAATGAACGAAAAAATGATTTTGGTAAAATTAAGCCCGGTCAGATAAAGCATGAAGAGCAATCGTTGAAAAAGTATTTGTATGCTCAAATCTTGTCAGTAGCCTTAGTGTATGCTGTTTTTATGGGTTACTTCTTTTTAGTTTATGCTTCCTTACCTCAAATTGTGCCTGTTCATTTTGGGTTTGATGGTGTCGCAAACCGCTGGGCAGACAAATCAGAACTATTTTGGTTAGCTGGCGTTGCTTTAGCGTTCCCAATAATTAACGCTGTATTATCTTTTAAATTCGGTAAACATGAACGCGGACTGTTATTATTGCTTGGTATAATATTTGTAATGGCTGTTGCTTTGTTTTTTTATGCCCTAAATACCATAGCGGCCTTCGCTTAATATTTCCTTTAATAATGGGTGAAGGTCGTGCAAAAACAGAGCCCTTAGGCGAGGGGAGGGGCTTCCCTTTAGGAAGGTGTACTCGTTAACTTGTTATCCAACGCCAAGTCTGTAGCGTCAAACGCGCGGCATCAAAGCTGAACTCGTCGTCAAACACTTTTTGCTCCTCATACTAAGTAAACAATCTATCAGTTACGGCACCACCCAACTTACGATCAGCGGAAAACAAAGCTTCAGCCTTTTTGCCGTGTGTAAATGAATGGTTGCTCTCTAATGACTGAGAATCTAAACCTGACTATTCTTTTCCCCAGAGAAAGGGGGGTTGATATCCATAGTTAAAGCTAGTTTTTGGATAGCTAATTTTTATTTAACCTGCACCTTCTTCTTCATCTTGGGATTCTTTTTGGGCAGCATAAGTTCCAGAACGCCGTCTTTGAGGTTGGCTTCCACGGTTTCCGTCTTGACTTCTTCTGGCAACTCCACCCTTCTGTAGAACGATTCCGATGAACGCTCTTTCCTTACATATCCTTCAGTGTCCTCGTCTTTTTTCGTCTCTCGACAGCCACTTACTTCTATAGATCCATCCCAAACGTTGATTTCAATATCATCCTTGCTATAGCCTGGAGCATCCACACTCATGATGTACTTGTCGCCTTTATCCTCCAAGTCTACCGCAGGCATCTTAGTCTCCATTATTGGCATCATGGGGAAACTGCTTTCACGATATTCTGCGGGCCAAAGGATGTTTTCAAAGTCCCTTCTGAATCTGTCAAAAGTTCTATCAAATTCTGACCATAAATCCGTTGGCCTGTAGGGTTCAATCATTGCTTCTGTCTTTTTTTTGGGAATAATGGCAACTTTGGCCTTTTTATCCTTAGTCTTTTCTTTAGACAAAAATATTCACCTAAATGAGGAATCGTAAACTTTAATTTAAAAAATTGTGACTGTACCCCTACAACCACGGATTTCTATTTTGGAACAACCGGCACATATTATATTAGATGATGAAAGCCTAAGAAACAGGGCTGAGGAAATCAAGCACGTTATCTGGAAGACGCTGCTAAGTCATCATTTGGAGCATTCCACAATTGAGCTAGAAAGACCGCGCCAGTGCAAAGGCAATGTGTGCGAGGAAAAAGCCGCCCGAGAGAATGAATAGACGCAGATGTCGCCACTGGCTTGCGTGTTTTTTGAAGTCTTTTTCATGCTAGTCATAAGCTTTTTCCCTGTTTATCTTGTTTGGCGCAGGCTCTGCAAAGCTTCCTCTTCAGAATCAAATATCTTAAAAATCTGCGTAAATCCCGATATCTCAAAAGTCTCAAGCACATAAGACTTCAGGGATGCAAGTAAAATTTGGCCGCCTACACTTTTCAAGCTTTTAGCTGCAGATAATATAACCCTCAACCCAGCGCTCGATACATACTCGGTTTGAGAATAATTACAAATAATTTCTCTATTACCTTTCGCAATCAAATCTTTCAATAGCGCTTCAACATCGTTAGCAGTGGAAGCATCAAACCTGTGCATCAGAGTTACAATAGCTGCGCCATCTTTTGTCCTTACTTCCATTTTACCTCTCTTCCAGGTAGTTTTCTATTTTTTATATATTTAGCAATTGTTAATAAATTCATTCCATCATGCCGATTATAGCATATTTCATCCATATTTTTTCTAATGAAATATATACCTAAACCACCCACTTTTCGATCATTTAACCCACTTTCTATGTCGGGCTTCGGTATTTTGGTTGGGTCAAAATATTCACCCCGATCCATAATATTCACAACAAATTTTTCATCTAATAAAACACAACGGATCACGATCTTTCCGGGTTTGCCAGAGTAACCATGTTCAATAATGTTTGTGCAAGCTTCATCAACTGACAATTGAACCGCATAAATTATTTTTACGCTTTCAATATGATACTGTCGCATCGTTTCATCTATGAATGAGCCTATTTTAGCAAGATTTTCTATTTTAGCCTCAACTGTGAGCTCAAACTGTTTTTCAGGCATGAATGCTTTAAGTCCCCTTAATGATTAGCAAAGTAATGTCATCAAATTGCGGCATATCACCCGTAAACGCTTTTACACTCAATAAAATCTTATCCAAAATAGCCTGTGATGGAAGATTAACATTTTTATTAACTACCTCGATAAGCCGCTGTTCACCAAACATCTCCTGATTTGAATTAATAGACTCCGTAACCCCATCAGTAAACATAACAACAACATCACCCTGACAAATCTTTACACATTGAGACTTATACTCCATGTTTTCAACAGCCCCCAAAACTATCCCAGTTGGGCAAAGCCTCTCAACTTCACAATTCTGACTTCTAAAAACAATTGGAGGATTATGCCCAGCATTCACATAGCTAAGCGTTCGATCCTTGTCATTAAGCAGACCAAAAAATAGGGTTACAAACATGCCGGATTTTGAATCCTGCGTAATGCTGTTATTTGAATTGTAAATTACCTTCGCGGGGTCACGATGCCAGAGCGCATTTACCCTAACTACCACTCTTGATAGAGCCATAAAAAGCGCAGCTGGAACCCCTTTACCTGAGACATCTGCAACAAGAAACCCATGCATACCCTTACCGAGGCTAATGACTTCGTAGGGAATTACATCAAAAAAGTCTCCCCCCACCTCCTTCGCCATTACTGTACGGGCTGCAATATCAATCCCTGGAATCACAGGAATCGACTCTGGCAGAAAGCTCTTCTGGATTTCCGCTGCAATATGGAGCTCCGCGTTTGCTCGGGCTAGCCGTTCCTCCATCTCACGGCGATCGGTGATATCTCGAATTGCCTCAATAGCGCCGATGACATTGCCACTATTTGGATCATAAAGCGGACTTGCCTTTGCCCATAAATAGACGCCTCCTGGTCGAAGACCTGGGACAAAAACATCCACAACCAGAGTGTCTGAAATCCGTTCTACCGTGTTGTACTTCTTTTCCCACTCAGCCTCGGGTATTAGTATCAGGTTTGCTAGCATGGGTCTGCGTTCTTTGTAGAATGGGAGAGCGTATTCGTAGTTGCCTTTGCCAAGCATTTTATCAGCCGGAATACTGGTGAGCAATTCCATCGCACTATTCCATGCGATAACTTTGCCTTCTAAATCAATAACAAACGTGGCGTCAGGAAGGAAACTCAAAATATCAGTGAGGCTGCGGTGGGACCGAATGATTTCTTCCTCAGCCCGTTTACGATCAGTTATATCACGGATTGTTTCAATAGAACCAACAATGTCCCCGCTATTTGGATCATAAAGGGGGCTTGCTTTAGCCCAAAGGTACGCACCGCTGGAGCGAAAGCCTGGGATAAAAATCTCAACGATGAGAGTGTCATCGACTCGCTTGACTGTATCATATTTCTTCTCTACATCGGCCTCGGGCATTAGTATCAGGTTTGCCAGCATGGGTCTGCGTTCTTTGTAGAATGGAAGCGCATACTCATAGTTGCCTTTGCCAAGCATTTCATTTGCAGGTATGCTAGTTAGCATCTCCATAGCGCTGTTCCACATGATGACTTTACCATTTAAGTCAATTACGAATGTGGGATCTGGCAAAAACTCGATTATTGCATCGCGAAATTGTTGGCCATCAGCGTTCATGCAATCCATCCTGCCAGAATAGTTGCTGCTTGATGCTAATTAGTTTTTGAAGACAGAGAATAGGCAAGCGGTGTACTCTTGCTTAGGAATAATTCGAATCCACAAAAATTCTTAAAAATCACTGGTTTTACGCTGTCTTCTAAAAAGCAATAGTGCCAAAGCAGCAATTATAGCTAAGAAGACTGAAACAACAGCAATTAATGTAGCATGATATACATAGCCATGGGAAAAGGTCATTGGGTCAGGTTAGTGGTTTTTCGATGCTTTAAAAAAAGCAACACAGAAACGATAATAACCGCTATTATAGCTGAGACATAAACTAAGAGTGTAATCGGAGGCAATTCTACAAGCGAACCCGTATTGATGGTTGGCATTGGAGTTGCGGTGGGAGATAGAGATGCCAAATGTATTGTGGGATTTGAAGTTGTTGGTGGAATGGTTGTGTCTGCATTAATGTTTACAAGGTATGTAACAGTTTGAGGGATAGCCCAATCGCCTGACGTATTATTGGCGTAAAGCGTCAAATTATGGTTTCCATCATTCTCGAAAACACCAGATACCCTTACGCTTGGGTTTCCTTCAGCATCATATGATATTTGTTCAACATTAAACCACTCTCCATAAGCGGTTCTGTTTTGACCACCGTCAATACTGTAGCCTATCCATGAAAGTGGAGGGTTGTTTGTTGTGTATTTCAGTTGGAAACTATCAACTCCCATACTGACGTTGAAGAACGTACCGTTTGCAGGATACAAAATGGTAATTTCTGGAACAATTGTTGATTGAGCATTTACAGGTTTAACTGTCAGAACAGCTAAACTTGATATTATAGCAGTTGCAGTTAGGAACAATGCTAAAATTTTGTTGATTTTGCCCATGTTTATTATTGGGGTTAGTAAGACCTT
>JAXDAO010000147.1:0-2785 GCA_034679745.1 Bathyarchaeia archaeon | reverse complement strand
TTCGGGCGTGCCAACCGCATATGAATCAAACCAAGAATCACGGGCGGCGGCACTAGTAAAGTTTATTGCGCGTGTCGGGCTTATATTGGTGATATTAAAGACGGACACTGTTGCCATAGTGATTAGTCCTTACGAGAGCGGCGAGCCGTCGAGGTTAACCCAAGCAGTGCCGTTCCATAGGATCAGTTTAGCGAGATCAGTGTCATATATTACTGAACCGGCTGCTCCGGTTAGAGTCGGACGAGTAGCAGTAGACCATGATGGAAACCTAACATAATTACCAAACGCAACTCCACCGGAAGCACTAAAGTTATGGGTACCACTAGGGCTAGGGCCGATTGTTAAATTACCTTTAATGACTAAACTATCATACTCAGTGGTAATTGCTGAGGTGACGGCAGTGATTTTATCCGCAACGAGTTCTTTAACTTTGATGTTTTCCGTACCATTGTCTAAATCATACATTCTTCTTGCCATGTTGTTTCTCCTTTGCGAGAGCCTTATAAAACTCTCTTAGTTCTTCGAAGTTCATTTTTTCCGGCGACTTTACACTTTGAGCAGGGACTTCAGGAGCTGGATTATCGCCTTCCCGATTAGCCTCACGAAAGGTATCGTCAATCTTAGGTTCGACCTCCACTGGCTCCTCGTGCGCCGGTAAATCGTCAAGTATAAACTCTTTCGGTTGTTCTTCCGGTTTATCTTCTTCTACCGCAAGCTCGATGGAAGCTTCGAGTGCTGGTTCTTCAACGGCGTGCGAGGTATTGGAAAACTCTTCCTCGACAAATTCGCGAAGCAAGATGAGTGCCTGTAATAACTTATCTACATTCTTCATAATTTATCCTCCTTATGAATTAAAGTAATCATCAAAAATAGTTTTATATTGGGCATCGGTTAGTCCACTTGGTAAAATTCCACGAGATACTAAATCGGTAATGTTACATACAACAGGATTACGAACATTTAGTGTCTTAACATTAATTGAAGTAGAGTGATACAACTTAAATTCTAATCTTCCTAATGTGCCAGTCGCTGTGTGTAAATATGATTTTTTATACCAAGTATTAGCAATAGGCGAATTTTGCTTATTAGAAGAGTTGCCTTCAAATCTAAGAATAATTTGGCTTATATCACTATCTGGTGTCATAAACTCACCGCTAATGTAGTAAAGATTCCCAACTACTGCAGTAGTGTCTTGATAAATGGCAGCAGATGGTTTATCCGCGTTTCCAACTAATGTATAAACACCATTCGCAACACTCCCCGTGCCACGAAATGCTGTCCAATTTGATGTCGAAGTAAACTCGCTATTGCTAATTAAGTTAGTCGGTGCATTACCCGTAATCTTAACTAACTCGCCACTATCGTCTTTAATTTCAATAGTATCGGTGGCAGTGATTTCACTTCGCAAAGCAAGGTGTTCGGCTTCGACAAATGCTGGTGCTAAAACTTCATCGGCTAATTCATCAATCGCACCTTGAACATCATCACTTTCTAATAGATTTTTAACGGTCTTATCGTAATTGACATTTTCGGCATCTTGGGCTTCGTATTTTTGACCGATGATTTTAAGTTCATAACCACCGACCGTATCCGTGAATGTGCAATTAGTCGCACCGATGACAAACTTTATATTGGCATTATCAAATAAACGATATTCATAGGTATCGACTAAACCAACACTTGTATCAAAACTATCGGTATCAATTTCATTGGTGGCAGTATTACGAGCAAAAAGTTTAATGACATCATAATCACTCAATGTGGCTTTGGTAATCGTTCCACCATTAGTTAATGCGACTTCGGTTAATAAAGCACTCGACCAACCATTAAGGTCTTTGAGAGCATCAATATATTCTTTATTGTAATAAGAAGAGCCATTTAGCAAACTATCTAACTTCGATTTTAGGGCATCGGTGAAATCATTTTTCGATAAACCATAACCCTCAACTTTATCGACTTTGCCACTTAAAGCATTTACTAAATCAGCACCTTCGGGATAAGCATTGAAAATCGCTAATACTTCGTTAATCGTATTAACAACGGCATCGGCATCACTTTCAACACCCAATAAAGCGTGTAAGGCATCTAATCTTGCTTTATCGGTGGCGGACATTAAACCACTTAAAATAGCGGTTGCTTCGCCGATTGCCGACTTGACTTCATTTAAGGTAATATCATCAACTAAATCAATACCGAGTATCTTGCGTGTTTGTGGCACTTTGACTGCTAATGCACTATCTAATTGACCTTTGGTGGGTAAATCAGTTAACTTCACTTTATCGGCGGATGACATAAGACCGTTTTTGGTGGTCGTTGCTTCACGCAAAATAAGGGTGGTTAAAACAGCATTTAATTTATTGCGTATGGCAATTTTCAATGCAACATCATCGTTGTCAGTATATAGTGATGCGCCATAACTTTCGCGAATATCGTTGCCGGCTTCATCCATTACCGCCTTACCGACAACTTGAACGCCCGTAATAATGTCGTCTAACTCGTTATCAATGCCGACAAAATGTCCTCTTGCCGTTGCAGTTGTTGGCGTGTAGTTGGTTGGACTAAATGTTTCTTTGATTAAGGAACTATCAATTACGAATGCATCACTTAAAACTTTATCTTCGCCACTTGCGACAACCTTATAAACCTCTAAATCGCCACCATCTTTAACGACAAACAAAACCGAATTAACCAAAATGTCAGTTAAATCTTCGGGAACACTCGATAAAACATGAGGATATAGAATGCTATCATCAGTTATAAAACCCTCTAACATAGCGACCAACGC
>JAXDAO010000146.1:0-2890 GCA_034679745.1 Bathyarchaeia archaeon | reverse complement strand
CACGGAGTACTGAGTGACCCTTGGACGTATGAGCCTTATCCGCCGGAACTAGTTGGTAACCAGCGCAGATTAACAATCGGCAAGCAATCAGGTAAAGGAATCATAAAACACAAAATTACCGAACTTACTGGAAGTGAACCCGACGATTCAACAGTTGCCGCTGCAGTTGAAATTATCAAGGGTATCTATGCAAGCGGACGCAGAGCGTCGCTCAAAGAAGACGAGTTTAGAAAGGTACTTCGTAGCCTCAAAATCCTGCCTGAATCAAACGGTTTCCAGTAAAAGGATAATAACCCATCCTTTACTTTATTTTGGGTTAAGGTGAATTGGCTTGGTTGACCTTTCCTTAATCGTCATCGTCAGCAACACCCTTGTTGTCTTTGCTACCTTTGTAGCTACGTTATATCGAATTAAGATAGAACGGGACCAAATACGTACGTTCAAAGAAAACGTTACCTCTAGCCAATGCTTGGAAGCTTTCCGGAAATATGTTAAAGCTGAGAGGTCATCGATTTTGAATATGGACAAAGCTGAATTAGAAAATTTTCTAGATTACCTTCAGAAATTGGGTAATAACAATAAATAGCTTAAGGTAAGTGAAAATTGCTCGTTCTTTTCTACTAAGTCCAAGAGAACTTGTTCATCAAGACCTCTAACATTTCTCCACTGTTTTGTTTGATGTTGAAAACCTTAAAATAACTATTTTGCTGTTCTGAGAGACAAGATGGGGATACTGTGAGCTTAGCCGTTGAAGCAAATTCAATCACAAAATATTTTGGAGAAATAAAAGCCTTAGACGGTGTCAGTTTTAGAATTAAAGCTGGAGAAATCTTTGGTTTAATTGGACCCAACGGAGCCGGCAAAACGACAACAATCCGTATGGTCTGTACGCTTATCAAGCCCACTTCTGGCATGATCAGCATTTTCGGACTAGATGCTGTTAAGCAAGCTGAAAAGGCACGGGAAATTATTTCCTATTTGCCTGAGGAATCGGGTGCATATCCAAACCTTACTGGATGGGAATATCTTCAGTTCATGGCTAAGCTCCAAGCAAGACAAGGCACTAACACCAAGGATATTGTAAATGAAGCTGCTCAGATTTGTGGTTTGGGCGATCGCCTAAAAGATAAAGCTAAAACTTACAGCAAAGGCATGAAGCGGCGGCTCCTCGTAGCTCGTGCATTAATGACTCAGCCTAAGTTGGCGGTTTTGGATGAGCCTGCAAGCGGGTTAGATGTTATGCATGCATATCATGTAAGAGAAATTGTGAAGAACTACGTAAAAGAGCACGGTGTAACGGTACTGCTAAGTAGCCACAACATGCTAGAAGTTGAATACCTTTGCAACCGGGTTGCTCTCATAAACAAAGGTCACTTAATACTGGAAGGCGACCCACGAGACCTCAAAGCACAGTTCAAATGCGAAAACCTTGAAGAGGTTTTTATGAAGGTGGTTGGAGTTGCTTAAAGGCTTCACTACTATTCTAATCAAAGAACTCAAAGAGTTGATGCGTGACCCGAAAATCCTAATCGGTATGATTGTACTGCCACTTGTGATGTTCCCAATTTTGGGTTTAGTGCTGGGTTACGCTGCTGAAACAGCACAATCGGAGGCTCTTAGAGCCACACTATTGGTGGTTGACAACGATAACGGTAATTGGAGCAGCACTTTTGTTAGCTTCATGGAAAGTAGCGGGCTAAAGGTATCTATCATTAACAATACTGCCCCGCAGGAAATAGTTGACAAAGGATTACTTACAGAGTATAACAGTACTACTTTTGTGGTTATACCTCAGGGATTCAGTAGCAACCTTTCGCGTCACGCGACTGGTGAGTATAACATAACTGGAACTGTAAAGGTGTATGGTGTTTTCAATGCGGGAGGCGGGATCTTTAGCGGCATTGGTGGCTCCACCATTGGTGCATTGGTTGAAGGATTCAACCGTGCAATCGCGCCAGATTTGGTAGTCACTTCGCAGTCCAGCATAATCAAAGGACAAATTCAGGAGGGGGTAGACGCCAGTGTCTTGGGAGGTTTGATGCTCTCGCAGTCGATTGCACTACCCATTACGATTATGATTATGTTGACTTATGCTATGCAGATTGCAGCTACAAGTGTCGCTATGGAAAAAGAAGAAAAAACTCTAGAAACCTTGCTCACGGTTCCTGTTGACCGCTTTGCAATTCTTATGGGAAAAGTTTCAAGCACAATTATTGTTGCAGGTGTCGCTGCAGTTACTGTACTAATAGGTTACAATTACATGTTAGGTTCGTTAACGTTTGGCATTTCAGGTGCCTTGGGCAGTGGTGTTGACTTAGTTGCGCTTGGTTTGGTGCCGTCTGCTGGGGGTTATGCACTCTTGGGTTTGAGCTTGTTTTTCACATTACTGTCTGCTCTAGCACTCGCGGTTGTCATGTCAGCTTTCAGCGAGAACGTACGAGGTGCACAAGCATTAGTCGGCTACATTTACCCATTGATTTTCCTACCTGCTATGGCACTAATATACCTCGACTTCAACTCACTACCGCTTGCCCTACAGGTCGTATTCTATGCAATCCCTTATAGTCACCCAATTATAGCATCTAAAGCCGTAGTCACTGGCGATTACCTAACAGTCATCTTTGGGATCATATACGTCGCGGTCTTCACAGTCGTAATAATGTACATTGCTTCAAGGCTATTTGCAACCGAAAAAATCCTCACGGCAAAACTGATGTTTGGCAAAAAAAGCAGTAAAAAGCAACCAGGTGAATAAACAACTTCTGCTCCTCTTTTCCTACTATACGAAATCTAAAATTATGATTTTTGAGCTAAAATCATCGCATGCGCTTTATCGTATGGGTCGAGTTCCACGATTTCTTTTACTTCGTAACCGCGTTTGCGCAGCACA
>JAXDAO010000145.1:0-3165 GCA_034679745.1 Bathyarchaeia archaeon | reverse complement strand
CGCCCGCATAGATCCCTTCATGGCTGGTTTGAGTTGTTTCATCTTCGGTTACTATGATCCCCTCATTTTTTACGCCTATACCCTTTGTGAAACCTTGAACTATAGAATTGGGTCTTCTTCCAATCGCAACCGCAACAAAATCTACGTCGACAACTCTCTCCGAACCTTCAAGCGGGATTGCCCTTCGCCGCCCAGAGCCATCTGGTTCACCGAGTTTCATTTGAACATATTCCATACTCTTAACATGCCCCTCGACATCACCAATAAATCGTTTAGGCGAAGACAAAAACTTAAACTCTACACCCTCTTCTTCAGCATTTTCAATTTCTTCTTTTCGCGCAGGCAACTCAGCATGAGACCTACGATAAAAAATAGTCGCCTTTTCAGCCCCCAATCTTAGGGCCATCCTTGCGGCATCAATAGCCACATTACCTCCGCCGATAATTGCAGCTTTCTTTCCAACAGTAATTTTTTTATCAAATTCTTGACAGTTATAAAAGAGATTTAGATTTACATACATGAGAAAATCGTTTGCCGGATAAATACCCTGCAAGTTTTCCCCTGGTACTCCAAGAGTTCGAGGTATTCCTGCTCCTGCTCCAATAAAAACTGCGTCAAAACCTTCCTTGATTAGGGTATCAACGGCTGAAATCTTTGCGACCTGTATGTTTGTGTAGATTTTAACTCCTAAATCTCTGATTCTCTTAACTTCCCTTTTAACCATACACTTAGGTAATCTGAACTCTGGAATGCCATACGCGAGCACACCACCAGCAACAGGCAGTGCCTCAAAAACAACCACTTCATGACCAAACCTCGCCAAATTAGCAGCAACCGTAAGCCCAGATGGTCCTGATCCAATCACAGCAATTTTTTTCCCAGTAGAAAGCGCTGGTCTAATAGAACAATTAACAATCTGGTCTTCTTGTTCTAGATCTGCTACAAACCTTTCAAGTCTGCCAATCTGCACTGCGTCACCTTTTTTTGCTAGCATACACGATTTTTGGCATTGTTCCTCTTGCGGGCAGATACGACTACTTAGGACCGGAAAACTGCTTTTTTCTTTTATCTTCTTTAAAGCTTGATTATACTTTTTTTCTTTAATTAACCTGATAAACCCTGGGATGTTGATACCGACAGGGCATCCTTTTGAACATTGAGGCGTAGCACACATAAGGCATCTTGAGGCTTCTTTTTGGGCTTGCTCTTCGGTATATCCCAAGGCGACTTCTTCAAAATTAAAGATCCTCCGCTGGGCATCCTGCTTCGGGATATTAACGGCATGCCAGCGGTCTTGAGTAACTTTCTCTTTACTCATCCTTAAAACCTTTCTACATTTAATAAGAAATAGTTGTTTTAATTATTTAATAAATAATACGAAAAATGTGTGATGTTCAACGGAAATTCGTTTAGTCTAGAAATCAATCCAACAAATCCTTGCCTAAGTCTGAAGGTTTTCTTTTTTATCCTTTAATTCAATAAGCTGATTTTTTAATTTCTCAACTTCAAGCTTTAGCGCTGCAATTTGGGATAAATTCTGATTATTCTGTTCATCTATTCCATCAACACTAAAGGCAAGCATGATCAATATCAAAGCGCCTATCCCAGAAAGAAAAATGGCAAGAAGTATGTTCCGAGTAAAAACAACCATCAACCATGAAAGCCCATAGATCACCGCTACACCAGTTATTAACCGCAATTTTATTCCTCAATCGCCTATTACCCGGCTCAATATTTAACATTTTAATGGGTCTCTATCTGGTGCACTGAAAGAATAAAGGCTAGAACCGAACGTATAATCATCAATGTTGTTAAAACTCAAACCTCTACAGAGAATGGACAAAAATGCTGATTTTAACAATAGCACTCAGAAAGTATTATTAACATTTAATAGCTTCTAAGACTGAGGATTTCAATATGTATCGGAAAATCTTAGTTCCAGTAGATGGTTCAGATCATTCAATGCGTGCACTCAAAGAAGCTATTGGCTTAGCAAAAATGACAGACGGCAAAATTACACTTATACATGTTAAACGACGAGAACCCCCGATGAATCTAACTTCTGGCAGTAAAGACAAAGACATGTCGACAAATAATGGTAAAAGTGTTTTGGAGGCAGGCAAGAAAATCGTTGAGGCTGAAGGAATTTCAGTTGATACAATATTAGCCGAGGGCAAAGTAGCCGAGGAAATTGTCAGAACAGCTAAAGAAGGAAAATTTGATTTAGTGATCATCGGCGCAAGAGGACTAAGTCGAGTGGAAGAAATAATGTTAGGCAGTGTAAGTTGCGGAGTAGCCGAGAAGGCGCCCTGTCCAGTGATCGTGACAAAATAGACTCAGACACCTAACATCTATTTTGCCAATAAAAGAAAACAACTCTGACAGGCTACTCACAAATTAGCACCACACACTTTTCACATAGAGGATTTTAAAAATAGATACTACAATTTGTTTCTCATGAAAGAAGCTAAAAGCCTAATGATAGCTATTCATTAGCTCCCATTTTTCGACTGATTTTTGGCAGAAAAAACTATAGAATGAAAGGCAACACAGTAATTGACAACACAAGAACGATACAAACAGCAGACGCTGCAAGTGTTGTTAGATAAATTGCTTTCTCACTAACTCTTCCACCTACAAGCTTCTTTAGGGTAATGTTGAAGATTCTGCCACCATCTAGAGGGTAAAGCGGCAAGGCATTAAAAATTGCCAAGTTGAAGTTGACAAACCAGACCCAAAAGAGAACATTCGCAATTAAATTCCAATAGGGAACAGGACTAGAATAGAACATAGCTAATGAGTCAGAAAATGGCACTATTCCTGAAGCTAATGTTGGCGGTACAATGTATAGAGAAAGCTTGTCCAACGAAAAGGTTTGATAGTATTGTAATCGATCCTCAGTCATTAGATCACCGGCGCTGATCCCCATGACAGTACGATTCTCAGAAACAGTCAGGTTAACTATTGTTGAAAATCGATACTGCCAATTCTCGCCTCTTGCAACGGTTACATTTACAATTTCTCCTGAGGTTTTAGTTTCCAATAATGCCCTCAAGTCGGTAGAGTTACTGATTATTATGCTGTCGATTGAAACAATAACATCCTTTGGCAGTAAACCAGCAGCTTTAGCGGGCATTCCCTCCGTGACCTCGCCAACATAAACGC
>JAXDAO010000144.1:0-5452 GCA_034679745.1 Bathyarchaeia archaeon | reverse complement strand
CGGAGAATATACAGTTAAACGGAAGGCCTCTATAAAAGGGCGCGTTTGGATAGGCTATACATTGATGTCGAAAATGTGGCTCTATGCTCTGGTTTTTTTTATCATTTTAGCCATGGAGTTAGTTATTTTCTTTATTCATTTTTCCGTTGAAACATACGAATTCAGAGTTTTCTTTCTGCTACTTACGCTCATTACTGGGTTAGCCTTTGCCGTTTTTGTAATCGAAGGAGCAATAAACCAGCGGAAAACCGCAATCTTCGCATCCAAATAATTCTTGAAATAGGGCTTATTTAGTTGCTTTTCCCTCTTTCCATGGATAAGCAGAAGATCTGTTTATTAGAGTAAGTTTTATATCACCTAGGTAAATCTATCTTTCCACTGTGAAATGAATGAATCCAACCACTGCACCCTTGTTTATGGTTGTTTGGCGATGCACCAGAAACTGCGTGGGCACATGCACCTATTGTAGTTATATTAAAGACTATGCCAAAGATCAAGAATTAAACACCGAACAAGCCAAGAAAATGGTTGATGAGATGGCAGAGTTCGGTTCACAGTGGTTTGGAATCAGCGGTGGGGAGCCGTTAGTTCGACCTGACATATGGGAAATTATCGAGTATGCTGAGAAAGAGCATGGTCTCAATGTTAGTTTAATCACAAGCGGTTATGCATGGGATGAAGAACGTTTCAATAAATTAACTAAATATAATGTTAAAACAGCCATCAGTATTGATGGCATGAGAGATACAAACGACAAAATTAGGCGACCAGGCGGATACGACAAAGCTTTATACGCTATGAAAAAACTTAGCAGTGTCGGATTATTGGACTGCCTAGTCACCACCATGACTAAATATAACATTCACCAGATGGCACATACAGCGTCGTTAGCAGAGGAATACAAAGCGCGCTCAGTCGTCTACCACAATCTCGTTCCCGTAGGCCGCGCAGGCGAACACATGGAAGACCTCGCGCCCACACCCGACCAATACGAAGTCGCGTTCAACGAAATCTACGAAATACAACGCAAACTCTACGGCAAAGTCAAAGTCAACGTCTACTCCCCCTTCTATGCCCGCATCGTCAAACAGAAAAATAGCGTGGATTTCTGGGACTGGTTCAATGAAGGCTACCTCGGCAGATGCACAATCGGCGGCAACTACATCGGAATTACTGAAAACGGCGACTACCGAAGCTGCGGCTTCCATGAAGGCTATCGGATCGGCAACGTCAAAACCACAAAGCTTCGCGACGCATGGAACGATCTGCAAAAAAGCGAATTCCACCTCAAACTCCGCGACAAAAACAACCTCAAAGGCAGATGCGGAGTGTGCGAGTACCGTGAAATATGCGGCGGATGCAGAACACGCGCAGAATTCTATACAGGCGACCTCTTCGAATCAGACCCAGCATGTAACTACATACCTAAGGTACTACGGGAAGACCCACAATACCTTGAAAAAATGCGCCAAGAAGCAATGAAAAAACAATAGCTGTTTCCTTTTCTTAAATTTTTGAACGCTGAAAAATCGCCCTGATATTATAAATGACAATTCATATCTGAACAGCCGCACAATCCACTTTCAGTAGAAAGGTTCATTACTTGTATTGGTCCTCATCGTAAACGGAGATACTTTGTGCCCTTAGCATTCATCATCGGGACCGCGGGTAGCGGTAAATCGCTTTTCACTGCTGCTTTCGCAGAGTGGCTAAAAATGAGTAAACAAGATGTCGCAATCGTCAACTTAGATCCCGGCGCTTTAAAGCTGCCTTATCAACCGGATGTCGACGTTCGCAATTACGTAGATGTTGGCGATATCATGGAGAAATACGCGTTGGGCCCCAACGGCGCATTGATTATGGCTGCAGATTTAATAGCTGACGAAATCGAGAACTTAACACGCGACATAGAGGAAGCCCATGCAGATTTGATCTTAGTTGATACTCCGGGTCAGATGGAACTGTTTGCTTTCCGTGCATCTGGACCTTACATTGTTAACGAATTAACCAAAGAACCAAAAGCTATCATCTACCTTTTCGATTCAGTCTTTTCAGTAAACCCCCTAAACTACGTATCCAACATGTTCCTCTCCGCAGCAGTCTACAACCGCTTCTTCCAACCGCAATTGCATGTGCTCTCAAAAACTGACTTAATCCCAAAAAAGGATGTACAGTCAATTGCTTCTTGGTCAGCAAACCCACGTGAACTGGAAGACGCCATCGAAACTAAGCTCGAGGGGACCAAACGACTCTTCAGCCGCAACATGATGCAAGCCATCGACAAACTCGGTATGAAATTCCTACTTATGCCCGTATCCTCCAAGAACAATGAAGGTATGACAAACATCAACACTTACTTAGAGCGTATCCTTAACCAAGGTGAAAAATACACTACTTAGACGCTGATAAGCGACCAACTAGCGGCAAACGCCCCCCTTTTAGCTTTTAAAGCAGTCTCAGCGCTTGCCACAATTATTACATCATTTTCCTGAGGCTTCATAAGTTCGAGAATTTGCTTTGAAACTTTAGGGTACTGCTTTTCTACATTATCGCTTACAGATTCGATACATAGATGCCCGTTTTTGTAGACGATAACGAACGCTTTACGTGCACCTGCGATTATGGCTGCATCACGCTGGTCGATTCCTGACTCTACTCTTTGAGCGGAGTTTTTGACCAAGAAAGCATGGTTGAACTCTAAATTGCTCAACTCTGATTTGGATAAGTCTTGCTGTTTAGGGAAAATCGAATCAAACTGGCGCCAAATATCCTTGCCCTTCTGAGTTAAGTTACATCCAGCTTTTGAAGTCTCAATTAAATCGGCGTCCCTTAACCTGCTAATTATGGTCCTAACGGCGCCATCCCCTACGTTGAGTAACTCGGCTAGTTTGTTTCTTCCTAGAGGTTTCTGAGCCATCAACTCCAGAGCGTAGAATATGTGGAATATAGTAAAAGTAGTCGAGGGGCCTGGAGCTTTTTTGCCAGATATTTGTTGCATAAATCTCTTCAATGACGCCGCCATGTTTTCCCCTGCACCTATTTAGCGTGAACTATGTTTTTATATTTATCAGTGCTGCATCGTTAGTCTTTGCAGGCTACAACTGGAACTTCGACGAGCACTCCAGCTTTGAGCTCTAAACCGCCGACTGTGGTACGCGCTGGGTGATCGCTATCAAAATATCGAGCGTATTCACGGTTGAATTCCTCAAACAATGCTAAGGATGACAAGTAAACCGAAGATTGCACTATCTTTTAGAGTGTAATTAGCTGCTTTTAGGATAATAGGGCTTGTATTCCATGACCTACCTTGTCTGCAACTTGATATTTGCCGCCACCAGTTTGCCTTCTTTGGGATCGATGTATAGCTGCCCTGAAACAAACAGGAACTTGCCTGCTTTAACCGCTTGGGGCTGAATGGTCCAATGGGCGTTGGGGCAAGGGCGCTTACAATTATCTTCTTCAATTGCTTAACCTGTTTTGGGTAGTTTTAGTGTTTTAAATGGTTTTTGTAGTCACGCCATCTCCCTATCTTGATAGATCATTCCGAGTTCCTTCTGCATAAAGCCTTTTAATAAAAACGACGAGTTACCTATCCTAATATAACTTGGATGGATAGAGATCCCATGAAAAGAAACGGAAAATATTTGTTTACATCTGAATCAGTCGGAGAAGGCCACCCTGACAAAGTTGCAGACCAAATATCCGACAGCGTTTTAGATGCAATCTTCACCAATGACCCTAAGGCGCGTGTTGACTGCGAAACCCTCGTTATGCAGGGAACAGTCATGATTACAGGTCAAATCACAACCTGCACAAACGTTAACATCCCAAAGATAGTCCGTCAAACTCTAAAAGAAATCGGATTCGACAACGCCAAAGACGGCTTAGACTGGGAAACATGTGGCGTACTCGTTTCCTTGACTGAGCAGTCCCCAGACATTGCCATGGGAGTCAACGAAAGTGAATGCCATGAACAAGGCGCAGGCGATCAAGGCATGGTTTTCGGCTACGCAAGCAATGAAACAAAAGAACTCATGCCCCTGCCGATTCTGTTAGCTCAAAGACTAGTTAAACGCCTCGCTGAGGTCAGAAAAACATGCGTTATGCCATACCTACGACCTGACTGCAAATCACAAGTCACAGTCGAGTATGAAGGCGGCAAACCCAAATGCGTAAAGACAGTCGTAATTGCTGCCCAAAACAATGGCAAAGTTGACGAAGCCACCTTAAAGAAAGACATAATTGAAAAAGTGATCAAAAGCATTATCCCAGCAAACCTACTAGCAGAGGACATAAAATACGTTATTAACGGTACTGGTAGATTCGTAATCGGCGGAACACTCGCAGATTCCGGTCTTACAGGAAGAAAAATCATCGTCGACACGTACGGAGGCGTCGGAAGCCACGGCGGTGGATGCTTCAGCGGCAAAGATCCATCCAAAGTCGACAGATCAGGATGCTACATGGCACGCTACATCGCAAAGAACGTTGTCGCTTCAGGTCTAGCAGAACAGTGCGAAGTCCAAATCAGCTATGCCATCGGAGTAGCTCAACCGATATCAGTACTTGTTAACACATATGAAACAGGCAAACTACCAGATGAACAAATCCTTGAACTTGTCAAGAAAAACTTTGACATGAGACCCAAAGCAATCATCGACCAGTTAAACCTGCTACGCCCAATCTACAAGAAAACTGCTTGCTTCGGCCACTTCGGAAGAGACGACGTAGAGTTTCCATGGGAAAGAACAGACAAGGCTGATATTCTCAAGAAAGAACTTGAGAAAGCCAAACCATAAATTTCTTTTTTATTATTTTATTTTGTGCTTGATTTCTGTTTATCGAAATAGAACAAATTTTACATGCTATTAACGCTAAAAAATCGGTAAGAGCGACTCTACTCTAAGGATTTCAAGTAAAACCATTGATAGACTCAAGCTCGTATATTTTCATCATTCTATTAAAAAGAAGAGGTTAATCAGAACAAAGTGGTATGAAGCCACATATAACCCAAAACACCTGCCACATACGACATAACCCAGAAGGTTCCTGTTAATTGTGCTATTCTTTTACTTTTTGCGGCAAACGCTGTGGATTTTGGACGCCAAAGAACCACAAGCCAAGTTCCAAAGGCAATCGCAGGAATCGACAAGAACGCGTGCGCCATGAATACGACGAAGTAGGGGATTGAATTGAAGTAGACACCCATTGAGTTACCATCTGGGGGATCCATGAAGATTACACTTGAGAAACTAACAAGCATAGCCACGACAACTATTATCATTATAATTGCATGCACAAAATAGTTGCCTTTCTTTCTAAACCACATACTTGCTACGACCAGTGTTGTCCATAGGGTTTGCATAATGAGGTTGATTTCGTGTACACCCATGGAAATGTCGAAGAGCGGGATTATGAATATGGCACCAAACATCACTGAAAAAACAGTGAT
>JAXDAO010000143.1:0-2846 GCA_034679745.1 Bathyarchaeia archaeon | reverse complement strand
TAAATCTAATAAAGCTGATAAACCCAAGAAAGAAATTATCATCCAAGACATCGCTAGTATCTCCAAAGGGCATGAGGTAGCACTAATAATAGCTTTCAAGCTGTTGCCTAACAAAGCTTCCTTCTCTAAAGTTATCCTTGACCTATACTTTGAGCAACAACTTCTGAATTCTACCTTACTAAATATACCTCAAGGAGCACTAACTACTGATAGCTTCGAGTTTCCACATTTACTGTATATGAAAGGAATCGCCCAAGGTCGTTATTCCATCAGAATTGAAATGTATGAACCTTGGTCTTCTGGTGAAAAACTCAACTATACCTTCAAATAATGGGCTATCTTGTTTGTGCCAAAAACGCCCAGCTTAAGATATGTGAAGGTTCCTACAGTGAAAAGTGTAGCAGGAAGCGACCTTGTGATTCTTTCGTCCTCAGCTAAAACATTATATCATGATATCGAAGAAGATAAAAAAAGGCAGTCTATAAGCAGCCGAGATAAATGGTAGCTCTTTTTTTTATGTACATATTCAAACATTTTTATTTTAAAAAGATTCTAACTTACCTATGAGGTGTAGACAAATTTGGCGATGGATTGCTACTTACCCGGCAACATGATCATCATAGACGCAGCCGGATGGGGAGACTTACTTCTTGGCTCCGTAGTGGGCGCAATAAAGCCCCCACAGCAGATGCTGCTAGAACGCCGAATCCCCACCTCGTCTTTTCAGCCGCCCAACTTTAAAAATAAAAAATACTTAGACGACGCCACAAAAATTGCGGAAGAAATTGTAGCAATCATGCAGCCTGATGACAAAACTTGCTTTAAAGTAAGCTCGGAGTATATTCTCTCAAACGTAATAGTGCACTTAGAGAAGAAGGGTTTTAATGTACAAAAAACTGAATCTACTGGTCTACTCAAACGTCTCGTCAATGATGCCTATCTGAGGTGGTGTGTTGAGAAAGGCGTTCCAAGAGAAATACTTGATGAAAAAAAGCGTTTTTGGGTGTTCCTTGACTGGGTCGCTCAGGCACCCCTACTCAGGGAGAGCCTAGTAAAAACAGGTTGGGCTAGTTGGGAGCTGAAGTGGCGGGAAGAAATATTCAAAAAGAAGATATCTTTGCCAAAGTAAGTCGAATTTAGGTTACCCGTTTTGCGTGATCTTTTCGTGAGTTTAAATAGAAATATCCTTTACTTTTCCATTATTGCCTTGTAAAGTATGATGAAAATAATCATTCAGGCGTGTAGCACTTTAAACAATAATATAAAAAATCATCAGTTTAATGTTTTGTGTTTTAACTTATTGGTTAGAACATTCTTTTATTGGACGTTCATCAGTGGGGCTTAGGGATAAGTGAATTGGGTAATCGTTTCGTTTCAAGGTGGAAAACACCCGAAAATGATAATTCGGTTGTTTCTAAAATCAAGAATTTTGCTAATCCATCCGAGAACTTAAAAGAAAAGATTGCGCTCGTTACTAAACGTTTAGATGCACAGACGAGTTCGCTTGACAATGCTGTGAAACGTTTTGAAACGAGGGATGCGGCTATTTTTCAGCGTGTTATTAAAGCTCTTGGTGATCGCGATGAGGCGAGGGCAAATATTTTAGCTACTGAACTTTCCGAGATCCGTAAACTTGAGAAAATGCTAACCCATGCTTCGTTGGCTATGCAAAGTGTTTCTATGAGGCTCAATACCGTTTCAGAAATGGGTGACTTAGTTACGGTATTAAATCCCGCAAAGAATCTGCTTAACAGTATTCGAACTGAGATGTGTAGCGTTCTTCCTGAAGCTAGCCAAGAACTAGGAAACATCGGAAATCTACTCTCAGACATAGTCACAACCACTAACCAAAGCACTGACATGCCGGTCAATACTATAATGGCAAGTGCAGATGCACTGCAAATTCTAGAAGAAGCGGAAATAGCTGCAGAGAGCAAATTGCAGGCGCAACTCCCTGAAGTAATCAATGAAAAAACAATCCAAAGAAGAACAGGCTTAGAGGCATAAAGTCGGCAGATAGGGCTGTATAGCTGACGCAGGGGCCTTACATTTTCACTTTTTCTTTGACCGAGTTTTTAGAACATAGTCTATGAGAAAAACGTCAGTTTATGTAACAACTAATATAGTGGAACACTTAATTAAGTGTCTTTTTGAGCAAAAACTACGCTTAAAGAAAGGAGCGGTACCTTGCTTAGCAAACTGCGGAATACACTAAATGCTTTATCATCTAAAAAACACTTAAAGTACACTCTCTATCTCTTTGCAATTTTTGTCTTTTTTGCATTAATTCTTGTTCCTCCGATCATCGGCATATTAACAAAAACAGGATCCCTGCAAGCCATATTTGCTGAACCTGCATTGATGAATACAGCTTTAACTGCGATCGCTGCATCTTTTATAATAGGGCTTGTTGTATCTGGTCTAGATTTACTTGCAGGTGTCCCTCTAGCATGGCTAATTACCCGTGGAAAATCCAAATGGCTTACTGTCTTGGATACTTTTGCTGATCTTCCATTCGTCGTACCAACTGCCGCACTTGGCTATTCTCTTTTGTTGTTTTGGAGTTCAAACGGCGGCATCTCTGATTTATTTGGGCAGCCATTTATTTCGCCAGGTTGGCTTCTTGTCATGGTTTTACATTTTACTTTTTCATTCCCAGTGGTAGTGCGTGTTATTGTTGGTGCTTTACTTGATTATAAAATGGAGTACGAACGGGCTTCTCGTACACTTGGGGCTCCTCCGTTAACTGCTTCACGGACAGTCACATTCCCGATCATAAAGCCATCGTTAATAGCGGCTTTTACACTTGCTTTTGCCCGATCACTTTCAGAAACTGGTGCCACCTT
>JAXDAO010000142.1:0-2919 GCA_034679745.1 Bathyarchaeia archaeon | reverse complement strand
GTTATGATGGGTGGCGCAAGCACAATGTACGTATCACCAAGCAACCTATATGTCACCTATCCAGACTGGGACCAGAACCTAGGAACTTATACCTCAATCTATAGAGTTAGCATAAACGGTTTAGATTTAACCCCCGAAGCGCAAGGTAGCGTACCAGGGTACGTCCTAAACCAATATTCAATGGACGAGTACAGCGGAAACTTCCGAATAGCCACCAACTGGTACGCTGAAACACAAATCAGCAACGTCTACATACTCAATTCAGATCTAAATGTCACTGGAAGACTTGAAGGACTAGCACCAAACGAAAACCTACACTCTGTACGCTTTATGGGAGACAAATGCTATTTAGTAACTTTCAAGAGCACTGATCCTTTGTTTGTTATAGATCTCAGCCAACCCAGTAATCCTAAAGTGCTAGGTGAACTAAAGATCCCCGGCTACTCCGATTATCTTCATCCTTACGATGATACACATCTAATTGGAGTAGGTAAAGATACAGTTGAAGCAGAAGATCGAGATTTCGCTTGGTACCAAGGCCTAAAACTGGCACTATTCGACGTTGGAAACGTAAATAATCCGACACAGCTATCCAAATATGTCATAGGAGACAGAGGCACAGACTCAGATGCGCTCTATGAGCCAAAAGCATTCCTCTTTGACAAAACCAAGAACCTGCTGGTGATTCCTGTAAGCTTGGCTGTAGTGCCTCAAGAAAGCAAAGAACAGGGTGCATCCGCTTACGGCCAAACAGTCTGGCAAGGCGCTTACGTATTCACCATTAGCTTAGACGGCGGATTCATTTACAAAGGCAGAGTGACACATTTAGATGGAACTGTAGTGAATACTCAAGGAAACTATGTAACTAACATACTAGAAAACCCGGCCAGAATCTGGGAAGCACAAAGCTACTGGGTTACAAGAGCGCTCTACATCGGCAACACACTCTACACAATATCCAATTCACAAGTAAAACTCAACAACCTAACTGACCTCTCAGAAATCGCAACCGTAAACCTAACCTAAACAAACTCTTCTTTTTCTTTTCTTAATTAACAACAATTAGTTGAACTGAACAATGCTTTTCTTTAAAGCTTTAAAGACACTTTGGATTTATGATTATTATGAATGCCTGTGAAAGTCTCTTTTTGGCTCATAGATATTAACTCCAAAGTCGAAGGCGACACAATCGAGCTGCAGCTATGGGGCATCGACAATCAAGGTAATCGTGTGCTCGTTATTGATCGTAACTTTACTGCTTATTTCTATGTCGTCTTGCAGGGGACAGTTAATGCATCGAAGGTTGAAGAGACTATCCTGAAATCTTTTGCTAATGATATTGTTAAGACCGAAGTAGTGGATCGCCGCTTCTTTGGCAAACCTGTAGTTGCTATAAAAATCAGCTGCAGAGATGCAACTGCTACTGGTAAACTTGCAAAGCAGCTTCGAACTCTCGAAGGAGTAGCTAATTGCCTCGAAGACGAAATTCGTGCCTCAATGCGATATCTCATTGACAACAGCATAGTGCCATGTAGCTGGAATGAAGTTGAAGCAACAGAAGAAGAAAACCTCAAAGGATTAAGAGTTACTAAAATTTACCTCGCTCAGTCCCCACCCAAGCGAATCGACAATACCATAATCCCCTCACTTAGAACTCTTGGCTTCTCATTAATCTGTTATAGTCGCGAAGGCTCGCCCAAACCAGACCGAAACCCCATTCTTATATTATCCACATTAACAAGCAACGGAATAGAGCACCAGTTTATCGCTAACGAAGAAAAAGATGACAGCCCACTAATTGAATCATTCATAAAATACATTCGAGATTTTGACCCCGATATCATCCTAAGCTATGGTGCCAATACATTTGACTGGAGTTACTTGAGAGACAGAAGCCAAAAACTCAATCTTCAGCTGAATTTTGATCGTGCGGGATTAGAGCCACATACAAGCGTATATGGCCATGTTTCTGCTACAGGTGTTGCCAACGTTGATTTAGCAGATTTCGCTAACATGTTCCCTGAAGTTAAAGTTAAAACGATATCCAACTTTGCATCACATTTAGGGATAAGTCAAGAAAAAAGCGTAATCGAGGATGTGCTGTTTGCAGATTACTGGGATGACAAATTCAAACGTGAAGAATTAAGACAGTTTGGGCTAAAATGTGCCCACCACATACAGGGTATGGCTACTTTACTGATCGATTTCTCTATAGAACTCTCTAACCTAACAAGTCTGCCCCTAGATCACGTAATGACAGCGGCAACAGGCTTTCAGGTCGAATGGTACCTAATTAAGGAAGCAAAGAAAATCGGCGAACTTGTCCCAAAACGTATAGAACAACCCTACATACCTTATGCAGGAGGTATAGTATTATCGCCAAAACCGGGGTTACATGAAAACATCGCCGTCTTGGATTTCAAATCGATGTACCCAAACATCATGATAAACTACAACCTTTCCCCAGACACCTACATTGCACCAGAAGAACCAGACCCATCAAACACCGCATATATTGCGCCTGAAGTAGGATACCGCTTCCGCAAAGACCCACCAGGATTCTACAAAGAAGCGCTCACTTACTTGATAGAACTAAGAGGCTCAGTACGTCAAAAAATGAAAAGCCTTAACCACAAAACGGTAGAGTATGACGTCTTGGATGCCCGCCAGAAAGCAGTAAAAATCATTACAAATGCCGTCTACGGTTATGCAGGCTGGATAGGCGCCCGATGGTACATTAAACCCGTTGCTGAAGCTGCTTCAGCATGGGGCAGACATATCATATTAACGGCATCGGAAATGGTCCAGAAAGCCGGAATAGCTGTGGTCTACGGCGACACAGACAGCCTCTTCATTAACTATGACAAGACAGTAGCTACGCAGTTGCAAGAGTCTATCGAACGAGAATTCAACCTGGAT
>JAXDAO010000141.1:0-22443 GCA_034679745.1 Bathyarchaeia archaeon | reverse complement strand
CAACTTGGCGACATCATCAACTTTGCAGCTAAAAACTGCGACGTTGTACGATGCATTAACGTTCAGCCAGTCTCACTTTGCGGGCGTCTACCTCCTGATGAAAGAGAAAAAATGCGTATCACCATCCCTGACTTTATGCGAGAAGTTGAGAAACAGACCGACGGTGTGATTAAGACCAAAGATTTCTACCCAGTCCCCGTGGTAGTTCCAGTTTCTAAAGCGGTTGGTGCCATCAAAGACAAACGCTACGTTGAATTCACAGCTCATCCACACTGTGGCATGGCAACCTTCGTTTTCATAGAAAACGGCAAAATCACGCCCATCACCCGCTACGGCAATATCGACAAATTCGTCGCTACCCTCCAGAGCGTTTACGATGATGCATCCAAAGGCAACAAAAGCAAAGCTAAACTCCGTCTTGTCGGTGCAGGTCGCCACATCAAATTTGGTTTCCTGCGGAAATACGTTCTAAAAGTACTGGTTAACGGTGACTACAAGTCGCTGGGTGACTTCGCCCGCTCTGCAATTCTGATCTCATCTATGCACTTTATGGATCCCTACAACTTTGACCTTGAAAGAGTTTCACGTTGCGTAATTCATTATGCAGTTCCTGACGGTCGAATCATACCTTTCTGTACAATGAATTCCATCCATCGTGCTGCAGTAGAGAAGAAACTTGGCGTTCCAATCAAAGAGTGGCAAAGCAAACATAAAGTTGAAATAAGCCAGACCGTCTAGATGCAGGAATTAAAATAATCGGCAAGGTGAAAACATGGGTGGAAAAAAGAAGCTAGGCATAAAGCAGATGGAAAAGCAGCAGGAAGACAAGGCAGCAGAAGATAAATCGAAGAAGAAAGAAGAAAAGAAAGGACCGCCGCAAAAGAAAACTACAATCGGCGTTTTGGTGCCAGACGTTAAGGATGCTAAACTTGTTGCTGAAGTCAAAAAGATGAACGTTCTTACTCCATACGCAGTTTCTACACGCTACGGCATACGCATAAGCGCAGCCAAAGACTTCCTAGAGCAGCTAGAAGCTAACGGTGCCATACAGCAAGTTTCAGGTAGCCATAGCCTAAAAATCTATAAACCAGCAGCATAAACTGCTACCAACTATTTTATTATTCCTTAATTTTGGAGTTTGTTTGTTTGAGCTTCCCTGAAAAAGTCTTCACAGGCAAAGAACTCAAAGCGGCTAAAGCACTAGTAGAAAAAGGGTACAAACATACCTTGATAGTCGAGGGTGAGTCTCTATTCACCAAGAAAGTCAATGAAGCTCTTGACCTGATTAGAAACGCAGGATATTATGAATATTTACAGACTTATATACGAAGCATCAGAGAAATCGATGGTATGACACAGCTTCGTCAAGCAGAAGTTTCAGTCTGGGCAAACAAATTTGCTGTAGACAACCCAATAGACGCGGCAAGCCTCTTTATACAAAAAGCATATCATATGCAAGAATATCTTGAAGGTAAACTCTACTATGGTGGTGCCGCAGAGAAACGTTCCATTGCCAAACGTATCGAGTTTTTACAGACTCTCAAAGACAAAACCCAAGACTCCGAAGTGAGAGCGGAATGTGAGCGACTCTTGGGACTGTGGAAAGACAATTTTCACTAAACTGTTAGTAATTGAACTTTTACTGTTAACCCGCTCTTTGCCTGCTTAAACAAATCCAGATTACTCGTGATTTTTCCTAGAATACTCACTGGACTGTAGGGTTGTGATTTACCGTAGAATATGCATAGGGCGCTGCCCATTGGCCAGAAAGCAATGGTTCCGGGCTCTACGGTGGATTTTGCTTTCTCCTCCCCCATCTTTAGGGGTATTTCAAAGTATACTTCTTCTTTCCAAAGTGCTGCTCTGCCTTCCATCGGTAGCTTACGTACTATTGTATCAATCGTTCTTGGTGCTAGGAATCTTACGAGTTCGCCTTCAGCTTCGCCTAATCCTTCGATAAGAAACTTGACTTTAACACGAGAGATGCCTTCATCATTACTCAACTATTTCATACCCCTTTTTTTAAGAAATCATAAGCCTGTGGAATCAAAAAGTATAGTGTGGAAGGGTAATTTAACTCTTCCACTTTCATGTGAACTGATGTCAGTGATTAGACAAGACTGAGGACTGTTTCACCTATGAGGTTTATGTCTTCTTCACTTACGGATGGATGAATCGGTAGGGAGAATACTTGTTTTGAAGCTTTATCCGTCTCTGGTAAGGCTCGGCTAGGGTAATTTTCCCTGTAGAACGGCATTAGATGTACTGGGTTGACATAGTAGGCTTCTGCACCTATGCCTTTTTTCTTGAGTTCTTCTAAAAGTTTGTTGCGTTGAGCTTCTGTGCCGTCCTTTAGTTTTGCGGTGTAGAGGTACCAACTATGTTGTCTGTCCTTTGTTTCATAGGGCAAAACAAGTTTGCTTGATTTTTTGAGGATATTTGTGAGTTGTTGAGCATTCTTACGCCTTTTGGCTATGAAGCCTGGTAGCTTCTTTAACTGTACAAGGCCAATCGCGGCTTGGAGTTCGAACATGCGGTAGTTGCTACCAAGCATCAGTGAGGCGTACTTGGCCTTTTCGCCATGAGTCCGAATCATCCTAAGAGTCTGATCTATCTGGTCGTCATTTGTTGTTATAATTCCGCCTTCGCCAGTCATAATGTTCTTGCTTGCATAAAGACTCCAGCACACGGCATCGGAGAAAGCCCCTGGAGGCTTACTCTCATATGTTGTTCCATGTGCTTGAGCACCATCTTCAACTAATCCTAAGCTGAGTTTAGATGCAATTTCTCTTAGAGATTTCATGTCTGCAGAAAAACCGTACAAGTCCACTGGCAAGATAGCTTTGGTTTTGTTAGTAATCGCTTTCTCAACGGCTGATGGTGAGAGGTTGTATGTTACTGGGTCAATATCTGTGAAAACGGGTTTTCCGCCAGCCAAAACAACTGCTTCTGCAGTGGCGACGAAAGTGAAACTGGGCAAAATAACCTCATCATCACGCTTAACCCCGACGGCCATGAGAGCTGCATGTAGAGCGGCTGTGCCGGTGTTGACTGCAACGGCGTATTTAGCGCCTGCGAAATATGCAAAACTTTTTTCGAATTCAAGAACTTTTGGTCCTGCACCCAAAGCGTTAGTCAAAGGACCTTTGCGCATAACTTCTAAGACTGCTTGAACTTCCTCTTCGTCCATCTGTGGCCTGTTAATTGGTATCACTACTTTTGCCTCTCTTCGTAGGATTATGTTGCGCTTCTATATTTCAATTTGCCAAAATTGGAAATGGAGTGAATTCTGTTATTCTATTGTCATTTCTACTGTGATTTTGTAGTCTGTTATGACACAGACTCCCCGTGTTTTAAATTCGTCATCCAGTTTTTTATTGCCAGTGTCGACCCTCAATCTTTTTAGTCTATCTAATTTGCTCTTAGTGGAAATTACGATAATGTTATCTAAGCCTACTTGACTTATGACTTGTGCACTTATCTGCTGATTACCTCTGCCAAAAATGAAGCCTTGACCGCCAATTGGGGTCACGACTATCTTTGTTTTTTTACCCTTGGTGTGTTCGAGGATTTGTTTTTCGTTTACATCCTTGGCGATTATTCGTTTGTTCTGGATCAAATCGACGCCAAGCAGAGTCTTCTTCTGATCTAACAAATCGACTACTGTGCGTGTGGTTGTTCCAGGGCCAACTATGTAGAGAATGTCCGGGTGCATCTCCTTGATAATATACACTGCAATAGCCGCTTGATTCTCAAGCTCATTTTCGGTCGTGGGACTCTCCAGTTTGTTTCCCTGAATGAGATGCGGCTCAAATGGACTAAGCATGTACCCATAAAGCTCCGCCGAAAGATGCCCCTCCCGGAAAGCTTGCTCATCAATATCCATAACCTCAGCCTCCCTAAGAGGTAACCAATCCCACAGGAATCTAATTGCCACTCTACCCGCAGCTTGAGGCGACACTGCGAATAGGGCGCTATGCATTTTTACACCTGTTGGCACGCCGAGGACTGGGACTCTTTTATCGATCGCTTTTAGGATATCGCGAGTTGTGCCGTCGCCTCCACAATAAACCAGTAAATCTACACCTACCGCGACGATTCCCTTTGCGATGACTTGAGTATCCTCTGGGGTTGTTGCCTGTTTACTTTCACCGATTACTTGACAGGCATAACCTTGCTTTTTTGCCTCGTTTTCACCCATTTCTCCTGCTCCTACGACGAGCTTTATGTGAGGTTTCGCATTTGATAATTCGGCTAGAAAACTTTCTGCTCGTTGTGCGGCGATCGGTTTGGCGCCCAAGATGATGGCTTGTTGTAGAATTTCTTTGCCGTCCGTGCCTTTGAGTCCAACAGCCCCTCCCATGCCCGCGACTGGGTTTATGATGAAGCCGATAGTTTTTGTCGGGATTGCAGGTTTACAGGCCAAGTAACCATCCTCTGGAGTAATAAAGAATCGGTGAAATAAAAAGAAAACAAAAATTGTTAGGATTTTTTCGTCTCGTGCCGCATCCACCAGACGATGCCTATTATGCCTGGAATCGCAAAGATAGCTACTGTCCAGATTAGTATAGTTATCATTGAACCTATCACGTAGTCTAAACTCCAGTTTGCGATGGCTTGGTTCCAGTTTCCATCGATATAGACTTTGATGGCGAACGCGATGAATAGTAGTGGTGATATTGCTCCGCCTGCTCTTGAGCTCTTGGAGCCTTTACCCGAGAGGTGGTACCTTTCGACTTCGGGTAGTCTCTTCCACCATTGCCATCCAATCACTGTTGCTATTGCCACTGGGATGCCGATTAGGACTAGTTCCCAGAATAGGCCGTGGAGGATAAACATGAGTACGTTGTTCATTGACCATAGACTGAGACCTGACGGCACTAGACCTGTTGATTGGGCGTTTCCTGTGAACCAGACAAAGACGTAGACAGCGCCTGCGGCTGCCAATACGGCGGCTGCTGTAAACACTGCAAAAACAGTTGCGTGTCTTCTTATGAATCGTCTCCATTCAGATTCTGTGTCAAGATTGGTTTGCTCGATCATTTCTTTCACCTCCTAGTTCACGTTTGTATTTGCTTTTTTAGCTGATTGTATTTATTTGACTTGTCATGCCTTGATCTGGCGATGTTGACGGTTGAGTGAATCCTTTTCCGTTTGTTGGTGCAGTGTAGGGTTGGTACTCCTTGGGCTTCATGCCAAAGAATCCGAGCGTCGCAAATATCCATGATATGAAGATCAGTATTAAACCGATGCCGATGATTGTCAGTATAGAGCCAATCCAGAGAAGTGTGCCGGCTGTTTCGAGGTTGTGTTCGCCTGATTTCTGTGATAATGTATTGAATACTTTTCTTAAGTGCCCTGCTGCGAGTACATAGAATATGAATGCAACAACTAGCCCAGATAGGATTGAGATTATGCCGCCTATTACTCCTGCAGTTAACGCAAATGTTGCCCCAGCGAATAATCCTGCAGCTGCAAAGCTAACAATACCTACACCAGCGGCTACGCCTATTGAGATTAACGCAACTATGTAATATTTGAGACCGGTCCAGGCATTCTGATAGATGCTCTCATCCTGATAGTAGTAGGATAGTTCTTTCATTGCTTTTAAGAGTAGGACTATGCCGACTATGCCAAGTACCCACCCGACGGTTGGAACTAGGCCGAGCAAAAGCAATATTGCGCCTTCGCCAGCTAGAGTTTTGCTATATTGGAAGTTTACGTTCATTTTCTTTTCCTCCGATTTTTTGATCTGAAATGCATACTGTATAACTCGAGATATAGCCCTAACATTTAGAATAATATAACTAATCTTTAGAAGTTGAACTCTAAGTGTTAGAGTCCTAAATAGATAGGAAAATAGCCTTGAATTGGCGGAATTCGAAGTATAACCTTTTATTTTTATCGCTCTAAACAATAGCAAGGCAGGGTTGGTATTGTCTAAGTCACGCGGGATAAGTGCAGATATGCAGTCGCCTCGAACCAGACTGCTCTATCTAATTTATTCCTCTCCCAACAGCCGCATAAAAGCTGCACCTGGTGCCAAGTCAAGCATAAGTGCCGCCCTCGGATACAAGTCTGATGGGCATTTCCATTATGACTGGAACTATCTGATTGGGGCAGGTATGATAGAAGAGAAAGCTGGCTACTACCAAGTAACCGACACAGGCAAAAAAGAGTTCGCCCTATACTCAACGGCGTCGATGAGCAACTGGATAATGGTCATAATGGGCATAGCCATAGTATCCTTCACTGTCGGGCTACATTTTGAATTATTGCCTGTGGAGAGCATATCTTTCTTCGGAGGGGTCCTCATATTGGTGGGGTCCCTGTTCCTACTTTTAGGTAAACAAAGCAAGCCAAAGCTTTCAGCTGCAGCAAAAGCGTTACTAAAGGAAATAGGGCGGCACTAAAATAAAGAAAAGTAAAAAATAAGAAAGGTTGAGGTTGCGAAGTTTAGTAGGGTTCGCAGCCGATATATTGCTTGGAAACCTCGTTTAGCCACGGGTAGAGTTTGCGTAGTTTCTCCATGGATTCCGCGACTTTTTCTGTGGGGTACTCGTATGGTTGGAGGCGTCCGTTGTAGTATTCTTCGTATGCTGTCATGTCAAAGAATCCGTGACCAGTCAAGGCGAACAGTAGAGTCTTGGATTCGTTGGTTTGTGAGCATGCTCGTGCTTCATCGCAGACGGCTTTAATAGCATGTGCTGATTCTGGTGCTGGGATGATACCTTCGCTGCGTATGAAGATTTTAGCGGCGTCGAAAGCGTCGACTTGGTTGACTGCAAGTGTGCTGATCTTCTTTTCTTGGGCAAGCACGCTGATGGTTGGTGCAATGCCGTGGTAGCGTAGTCCACCGGCGTGGATTGGAGCTGGCATGAAGTCATGTCCCAATGTATGCATGGGGACAAGTGGTGTGAGTTTCGCAGTGTCGCCATGGTCGTAGGTGTAGTAACCTCTTGTGACTTTGGGGCATGCTGTAGGTTCTACGGCGACGAATTTGGTTTCTTTGGCTGCCTTCTTTGAGACTTTGTCGTAGTAGAATGGCCAGAACAAGCCGCTAAAGCTGCTGCCTCCGCCTATGCAGCCGTAAATTGCGTCAGGGTAATCCTCTGCGATCTCTAGTTGTTTTTGGGCTTCTAGGCCAGCGACAGTTTGATGCATGCAGACGTGGTTGAAAACGCTTCCGATTGTGTAGTTTGCTTTTTTATCTGTTTTACCGCTCTCGAGTGAGTCTTCTACTGCTTCGCTGATGGCAATTCCTAAGCTCCCTTTGCTACCTGGGTCTTCAGCAAGGATTTTTCTGCCAGCTGCGGTTTTATCGCTTGGACTGGCGATACATTCTGCGCCAAATGCGTTCATCATGGCTTTGCGGTATGGCTTCTGGTCAAAACTCGCGCGGACCATGTAGACGGTGGCTTGTAGTCCGAACATGCCTGCGGCGAATGAGAGGGCTGAGCCCCACTGCCCTGCGCCTGTTTCGGTTGTGACGCGGGTAATGCCTTCTTTCATGTTGTAGTACGCCTGCGCGACGGCGCTGTTGGTTTTATGACTGCCTGAGGGGCTAACACCTTCGTACTTATAATAGATCTTAGCGGGAGTTTTTAGTGCCTTCTCTAATCCGTATGCTCTAAAGAGTGGGCTAGGCCTCCAGAGCTTGTATATTTCTCGGACTTCGTCTGGGATGTTTATCCAGCGTTCTTGACTGATTTCTTGTCCGATGATTTCTTTGGGGAAAATCAGGGGGACTATGCCGACGCCTGGTTTCCCTGTCTCTGCCTCTATGAAGGGAGGCAGTGGATGTGGTAGGTCGGGCACGATGTTGTACCATTGTTTTGGTATGTCTGATTCTTTGAGTAGTATTTTTTTATCTGGCAATATTATTCGCCTTTGTATTAAATTTGTTCGTTTATGCATTATTTAAGGCTTTTCTGTACAAAAATGTACAAGTTATGAGTTGTAGGAGTACGCCATATTTGCCCGAGTCACTTCAATAACAGTGGAGGTCACAGTTTTTTGAAGCATATCCTTTCTAAAGACGGCACCAACATCGCCTATACTCAGGCTGGTTTAGGTTCGCCTCTTCTGCTTGTTCACGGAACTGGAATCGACCACACTTACTGGGAACCAGTCGCTCTAGAACTCGAAAAACACTTCACCGTATACACTACTGACCGACGCGGCAGGGGAGAAAGCGGGGACACACAACCCTACGACCTAGAGCGAGAGTTTGAGGATATCGCCGCCTTAATCGATCATATTCCTGGACCGGTGGATGTACTGGGGCACTCATATGGAGCCCTCTGTTCGCTTGAAGCTAGCCTACTTACCAGAAACGTCGGCAAACTGATACTCTACGAACCACCAGTTTACACCACAATAAACTTCTCTTATCCTCATGATGCTTTTGAGAGATTTGATGCATATGTCAAGGCTGGAGATGCTGAAAAGGCACTTATGATGGTAAACGAGATAGCACATGCCCCCGCCCATGAGGTAGAATTACAAAAATTCCTGCCCAACTGGCAGGTCAGGCTCGACATAGTAGGAACTCTTCCGCGGGAGGTAATTGGTGCTATGACCTACCACTTTAATCCGGACAGATTTAGAAACTTAGATACGCCCACATTATTGCTAGTTGGCGGTGAAAGCACTGCGTTCTATAAAGCGGCTACCGATGCTGTACAAAAAGGGGTGCCAGGTAGCCGGGTTGCCGTTCTGTTGGGGCAGGGGCATGAGGCTGTGCTTACTGCGCCGGAACTTTTCTTGCGTGAAGTGCTTGTCTTTTTTGAACGAATGTAATACTGTTGACATGCCACTAGGGGAGTTAGCAAACAACACTTTTATACCTAAACGCACAAAACTATGCACAAGCGAATAATAATGTGGAACAAAATCAAAAACCAACTCCAAGAATACCCCGAACGCCTAAAAGTTGCACGCGTACTTATAGAAAACGGTCTATCTGCCATAGGCAACAAAATTTACCTAAATCAAATCGAAATCCCACCCGTCCGGGTCGCACGAGTCGCAGGCGTAGACCGCAGAACAGTCAAGGAAACGCTCTCCTCCATCCACAACAACCAAGAGTTGCGCATGATTTTTGAGGAAATTCGCCCCGCAGGTCATTCACTCAAGGAAATCGCTAAACACCTAAACCTAGGCGTAGTCGAAATCACCCCTACAAACGCCGCATCACCAGGCATCCTCAGCAACTCAGCTGTAGTCTTAAACAAAGCAGGCCTAAGCATAAGACAAGCGATCGTAGACGACCCAGAACTCAGTCCAGAACCCAAACTAACCTTTATTGTCGAGCGGAAGATTCCAGGCGAGTTGATTCCTGAATTGCTAAAGATATCAGGAGTAGCTAAAGTATCAGTTTATTAGCTTCCATAAAAGTGACCTTGCAAAAAATGGTACTTATTAGACAACTACCTTACTAGTACTCGTTTCGGCTGCAATCTAAACGCCGGTTTGATCGCTAGAAATGATTTAGGTACAAGAACGAAAGAAAGGAGTATTTTTTTGAAATTTACATGCGCCAGAGATAGGTTTACATCATGATTCCTCATCCTCTCAAATATGTCGCCATGTATACGGATGAGGCAAAGCCACGCTCTTCTTATCCTAACGGCAACAGCAAGGCAGTCTGAATTAGAATACCAAACAGGCAAAACAGCCCTCGCATGAGGCGAGGGAGTTTAAACATCCTTATCCTCCCCCCTTCAAACGAGCAAGTGCAGACTAAACTCACCCTAAAGCATACCGCTATTCTCATCCAAAAACTGATAAACAATGCAAAAACTTGCTTACAAGCAGTTGTATCAACATATCAAGCCTAGAAAAATTTATATTGATAAGGCTGTCATGTTGTTGTTCGCATTAATGGAGGTTTATTGATTTGTCAGCAGCACCAACACAAGCAGGCGGAATACCTATTATGGTTTTAAGGGAAGGTTCAAACCGCAGTCGCGGAAGAGAAGCCCAACACGGCAACATTACAGCCGCCAAAGTTGTAGCTGAAAGCGTCCGAAGCGCACTAGGCCCAAAAGGCATGGATAAAATGCTCGTCGACGGCTTCGGCGACGTCACAATCACAAACGATGGAAGAACGATTCTTGATGAGATGGATATTCAGCATCCAGCAGCCAAGATGATGGTTGAGGTCGCAAAGACACAGGACAAAGAAGCAGGCGACGGAACAACCAGCAGTGTCATCGTAGCAGGCGAACTCCTAAACAAAGCTGAAGAGCTCATCGACAAAAACATTCATCCAACCATAATTATCGAGGGCTACAAGTTAGCTGCAGAAAAGGCGCTTGAAACACTTGACAAAATAGCCATCCAAGTGGACTTAAAGAAGCCTGATTACCTAAAGAAAGTGGCAGTTACAGCGATGGGCAGCAAAATCGTCTCAGAATATAAAGAATACTTAGCCGACGTAGCTGTCAAAGCTATGCTTGCTGTTGCCGAAAAACAGGAAGACGGCAGCTGGAAAGCAGACGTAGATGACGTTAAAGTCGAGAAGAAAACAGGCGAGTCTATGGCTGAAACAGCGCTTATCAACGGTATCGTTCTTGATAAAGAAATCGTCCACTCGGGCATGCCAAAACGAGTCGAAAAAGCAAAAATCGCCCTGCTCGATGCTTCCTTGGAAAACGAGAAGCCAGAAATGGATGCTAAAATTAACATTGAGTCGCCTGATCAGATTGAAGCCTTCCTTAAGCAAGAGGAAGTTATGCTAAAGGGAATGGTTGACAAAGTGCTTGCTTCAGGCGCAAATGTTGTCATCTGCCAAAAAGGCATCGATGACATGGCTCAGCACTTCATGGCAAGAAAAGGCATAGTAGCAGTTAGACGCGCCAAAAAGTCTGATATGGAAAAATTAGCTCGTGCTACTGGCGGAAAAATCATCTCAAACATCGACGCCCTCACAAAAGCCGATTTAGGCGAAGCCGCACTTGTAGAGGAACGCAAGACCGGCGAAGACAAAATGACCTATATAGAGGGCTGTAAAAACCCCAAATCAGTCACCATCCTTATCCGAGGCGGCAACCAACGCCTAACCGCAGAAGCCGAACGCTCAATTCATGATGCACTCTTCGACATAAAGGACCTCCTAGAAGAACCACGTGTTGTCGCAGGAGGAGCCGCACCTGAACTTGAAATGGCAGGGGCGCTAAGAAAATACGCCCAAACCCTTTCTGGTAGAGAACAGTTTGCTATACGTATTTTCGCAGAATCGCTTGAAACTATAGCAACCGTTCTAGCTGAAAACGCAGGTTTTGACCCCGTCGACGTGCTCACTCAGCTTCGGGCAAGCCACGAGAAGGGTCAAACATGGGCAGGACTAAACATTCAAACAGGTAAAGTCGACGACATGACTAAACAAAACGTTTACGAACCACTCGCAGTTAAAAAACAAATTATAAAATCAGCAACAGAAGCAGCATCTATGATACTAAAAATCGACGACGTTATATCCGTAGCCAAAATGAAGGCACCTCCTATGCCACCAGGAGGAGGAATGCCCGGCGGAATGGGCGGAATGCCAGGTGGCTATCCAGGAGAAATGTAGTTTGCAAGATAGAACGATTAGTGTAGGACCACCAAAAATCACTCGCTTCGAGAAAGCAAGAATTGTTGGCGCACGCGCCTTGCAGATCTCGATGGGAGCCCCAATCTTGGTTGATGCAGCAGAAAATACAAACCCAATCGACATAGCCGTATCTGAGCTCGATGCTGGCATATTGCCAATTACTATCCGTAGAACGCTGCCGGATGGAACCTTCCAAGATATACCCCTTAAATGGCTTTCTTAAACGCCATTTTTCTCTTTCTATTTCTCAAATTTAGCTTGAGCCTGAATTAGTACATCATTCATATGTTTCCAATGCGCTCCCAGCCAGTAAACCTGTCCACAGTTTGGGCACTTCCAGAACTTGTCATAGTAAGTGTAGGTGTTTTTCTCTAACTCATCTCTGAGTTGCTCTTTTGATGCTGCTTGGAGTTTAGTGTTGCAGATGGGGCAAAGCGATTTATCCATATCCACTGTCAACATCAGCCCATAGCGTTTGGCTACCTCTGCTAGCCGGTCGGATTCCGTTTTACCCTCAACATAGAACGAATCCAAACCGCGACTTATGGCGCGCTTGTGGAGTTCAAAATCCTTCGTCAACAAAACCCGCCCATCAGTCTTCGCCAATTCCAAAAGCTCATTATCGCTAAATTGCACCGAATATTTGACGTCTTGTCCTAGCATGCGTAGCCAACGAGCAAGTTTCCCCAGCATTCCATCAGCTAGGAACTTCACTGACTACCTCCTCGAACGATCACTCCAACTCCACCTTTGGCGATGATTTCTCCGTCTTCGAAAACGATTTGCCCATTGACTATGGTTTTGACTGGTTTGCCGTAGACTTCCCAGCAGTTGTAGGGTGAAAACTTGGCTTTAGACTTGAACTTGGAAGCATCAATTCTGAATTGCCGGTTGTAGTCCACGATTGCGAGGTCCGCGTTTTTACCCTCTTCAAGGTATCCTCGGTTCCCAAAACCGTAGATTTCAGCAGGCTTCTCCGCGAGCAGACCAACCAATCGATCGATCGTAAGCCGCTTCTTGCGCACAAGAGTTAACATAAGCGGTAAAGTTGTTTCCAAACCAGGGACACCAACTTTAACATCCCAAACGTTGCTTGCGGACTTTTCTTCTAGCGTATGAGGAGCATGATCAGAACCAATGGTATCAACTGACCCATCTTCAATGCCTTTCCAAAGCGAATCAACATGAGAACGATCACGCAATGGAGGTGCCATAATCACAAGACAGCCTTGGCGCTGAATTTCATCACTCGATAGCAACAAATGATTGGATGTAACTTCGCAGGTGACAAGTTTCTCGGCTTTCTTTGCTTCAGAAATCGCCGATAAGCCCTCTTTGCTTGTGACATGGCAGAAATGTAGCCGTGCATCAATTTTTTCGTTTAGCTTCAGTACGCGCTGGATTGCTTTTAGCTCAACTACTTCTGTGTGGGCTCGAAGGTAGTCAGCTGGAGTTGCTTTTTTGGCGTGCTTGAGTTTTGGCTCCATAACAGCTATTGATGCTCTGTCTTCAGCGTGAACTGCCATTGGCAGTCTTGTTTTAGCGACGGCTTTGAATGCTTGCTTTAACGCTTCATCGTTGTCTATGTTTAATCCACCCACTTGGCTACCTATGAATAATTTAAAACCAATCGCGCCTTCAGCGGCTATATCTTTGATTTCAGGTAGATTCTTCGGGAACTCGGAGTAAAAGCCAACGTTAACAAGTATCCTTCGCCGGGCAATCTCCATACGGTTCCTCAATCGCTCAACACTCATTGTTACAGGATCATTATTGGGCATATCCAAGACCGTCGTGAAGCCCCCAGCCGCCGCAGCAGCGGTCCCTGATGAAAAATCCTCCTTGTATGCTCTACCCTCATCCCGCAAATGCACATGCTCATCAATCAAGCCGGGCAAGACGAGCAAGCCACGCAGGTCAATTTTTTCATCAGCCTTTGGCATGTGGGTTTCTTTGCCAATTTTCTCTATTTTGCCTTCTTCGATGGCTATGTTGCAGTCGATGATTTGGCTTTTTAGATAGGCTTTAGCGTTGGTGAGGACAGAATCAACAATCACGATAGCTCACAGTATGGAATAGCGCATTGTTTAGTTAATTAAAGTTTATTTGAACAGATATAGAAGAAGGTTAAAAAACGATTACTTTTCTTGTTCAAGCTCTATTCTGCAATCGTCGCAAATGTTCTGTCCGTCACGTTCTTTGAGGTTCTCTGAATAGGCGTTGCAGCGGTCGCAGTATCCTGATAGAGGTACCTCTTCCATGTCATCTGACCTAGCTGCTCCTTCTATTCGTGAGCGTTCTTGCATGATTTCGATTAATTCTGGCATTACACCTAAGATGTCTTTGCTTGAAATGATTCCAACTAGGTTACCCTTGTAGATTACTCCAAGTCTTCTGATGTCAAGTCTAGTCATCCTTCGAGCAGCGTCACTTATTGTCTCTTCAGGTTCAATCGTAACAAGTGGGGTAGTCATAATTTCTTTCGCTTTCACAGTGTCAGGTTTGAGATTTTTAGCTACAACCCTCTTCACTATGTCACGTTCAGTTATAATACCGATTGACTTTCCAGCTTTGTTCTGGACGATGACGGCGCCTAAATCCTTCATGTCCATGTTCTCAGCAGCCTTGTTAGCCGTCTCGTCTTCATCCATGGTTACGACGGGACTACTCATAACGTCTCTAACCAACATTTTCGGTCTCAGTCCAATTTCAGACATAGTAGTTTACCTCGACAATTTAGACAGCCTTAGCCTCTAAGTGAACAATTAAAAGGGAACGCATAATTTAAGAGTTGCTTAACCAAAAACACCCCAGTGCAAGTTTATTAGAAACCCCAAGATACACCATCTGTCCATCGAGGAATAATTTACGCTGAAAACAAACGCTGCTAAACTCATAAAAATTTCTGTTATGGGCGAAATAGCCAGCCCAACAATCCGAAACGTCTACACAATTTCAGCAACAGGCAAACCGCAAATTCTACCTGGAATAGGTGGAATAACTTACAACCTTAGGGTCGGTGATCCAGCATGCGGCTGGGAGGCAGACCACGTAGAACCTGGCGCAAGCTTGGAAAACAAAGAAAACGACCCACGGTCTGGACAAGCTCCAAACACAGCATTCAACGTCCTCTCATGTGTAGGTAACCAGGCAACTGTGGTCTCTGGCGATGCAAAAGGCGCCACGGGAGTAGTAACAGGCAAACATGGCGGAATAGAACACATTATAGCCGATTTTTCACCAGACGTTCTAGAAAAACTTTTGCCCGGCGACAGAGTCCTAATAAAAGCCTACGGCGTCGGCTTGAAGCTCCTCGATTACCCTGACATAAAAGTGGTAAACATGGACCCCTCACTGCTTGAAGCGTGGGATCCGCAGCCTAACGGCGAGAAGCTTACGGTGGCAGTTACTCATGTCATACCGGCAGCCATCATGGGTTCAGGCTTAGGCTCAAACCAAGTAAACTCAGGTGACTATGACATCCAACTCTTCGACCAAGCAATAATCGAACAATACGGGCTTCAATACTTAAGACTAGGTGATTTAGTTGCCATAATAGATGCAGATCACTCTTTTGGTAGAATTTACCGACAAGGTGCCATCTCTGTGGGTGTAGTGGTTCATACCAACTGCGTTACTGCGGGTCACGGACCAGGAGTGACAACACTGATGACCTCGCCCGATGGAAAAATTGTTCCACAGCTAAACCCGAAGGCTAACGTGGCTTCTGTCTTAAAGTTAAGAACAGATATATAAGATAGTTAACTTCATATTTGCAACAAAAGAAAAAAAGAGGTTAAATTATGCCGTTTAAGCGAAAAAGCCGAGGAAGATCTAAAGGAAGCAAGGGAAGTAGTACTCTAGTTCAATGCGTTAACTGCGGATCGATGGTGCCGCGTGATAAAGCAAAGAAATCCACACGACGTGTATCATTTGTTGAGCCTCAACTTGCCAAAGAACTCAGGCAAAAAGGCACATTTTTAGCCTCTTGGGTTGACACCAAATATTACTGCATTTCATGCGCAGTTCACCGTGGCATCGTTAAGGTACGAGCCGAAAACGAGCGCCACTCAAAATATCGACGTCAAAGATACTAAGCAGTTTTTACTGCTTATCTTTCTTTAATTGTAGATATACATGCAAGACTCTTTGTACAACCGTAAGATTCGCTAGTATAGCCAATACAGCTATCCCAAAACCCAAAGCAGGCAACCAGAAGTACCCGATTATGCCCGCAAAAGCCAAAATAAGCATACGCTCCGCACGTTCAGCAAAACCAACAGACTCCATCTTAATTCCAGATGCTTCAGCCCTAGCCCGCGTGTAACTAACCATCATCGAACCAGCCAATGCTGCCAATCCCCAGATTGGACCCCAAAAAGGCCCCCAAGCAGCATTTGAGAGCCCGGCAATTAGTATGCCTGCATACGCAGCCGCATCAGCATACCTGTCTAGGACAGAATCAAAGAATCCACCAAAATTCGTCGCTTGTTTGTATGTCCGAGCCACTATACCGTCCATAGTATCACAAAAACCTGAAGCCAAAAGTAATAGCGTTGCGACGAGCAGGAGCCACGCCATCTCCGCAGTAGTTACTGCATATGCGATTGCCGAGGCAAAAGCAAGAATGAAGCCGATAATGCTGATGCGATTGGGAGTAAAACCCAATTTATGCGCGATTTTAGCCTCTGTTGTAAGCATTTCTTGGATTCTTCGTTTTAGTTTGGTTAGCACAGCTTCTCTGCCCGATTGGTGTTGTAGGCAATTACGGGTCGGCTGTAAAAAAGCCTTTCTTAAACAGAATTGTTGAACGGTCGGATAGTAACAAGTGGCTTTTCAATGGACTTATTAGTAAGTACTCGCAATATTGGGCAGTGACGTTCTGTCGCGCAACAAAGCGCAAAGCAGTAACGTTACACAAAAGCAACAAAAGGAGTAAAAATAAAATGACTGAAAACGCAGACGTTATTTTCGTCGGAAACAAACCCCCAATGAGCTATGTTCTGGCAATCATCACAAGCCTCTCCTCAGGCAAAACAAACGAAATCACCCTCAAAGCCAGAGGCCAAGCCATAACCACCGCAGTTGACGTAGCCGAAATCGCAAGGAACCGCTTCATAAAAGACCTAAAAGTGACAAAAATCGCTATTGGAACAGTAGAGATGCCACCTCGTGAGGGCGAGAACAAGTCCAGAATGGTTTCCACGATGGAGATAACTTTAACCAAGATGTAAAACAAATCACCTTCGTGTAAACCAATACCAAAAACCCTTCTTCATTTTTTAGTTAATATTCTACTAATGCCCAAAAATGTAATTATTCTATTTAGACTTGGAAAATTTTACTTAAAAAAGACTAAAAATCAATTGCACAGACGCAAATTAGGATAACCACTTCAACCTTTTTATTAATAAAAAGGTTTGAAATGCATCAAGTAATTTAAATAGTCCTATAAGCGTTTGGGTCTCAAAAGAAAGGTCTATCATTATGGCTCTGGATACTGTATTAACGTCAATCGTCACAATCTGCATTCTGGTATTCTCAGCCAAAGTGATGGGCGAAATATTCTCTTGGCGAAAAATCCCATCAGTTCTAGGCGAACTCTTTGCTGGAATAATACTGGGACCATACGCCCTTGGCTCTCTAATCGCAATAAATGGAACAAAATTAATCGAAATAAACGAAATCGTACGCGCTTTTGGAGAAATTGGAGGGCTCCTAATTCTGTTCGTAGCTGGTCTAGAAATGACTTTTAAAGACTTCAGAAAAGTTGGCAAAGCCAGCTTTGTAATTGGAACTGCGGGAGTTATTGTTCCCTTCTTAATGGGGTACGGAATTTCACTACTTCTCGGCTTGGACACTATATCAAGCTTAGTTGTCGGTACTGCGCTCGTCGCCACCAGCATCTCTATAACTGCCATAGTACTAGAAGAAATGAACCAGCACAGAAAAATAGAATCACGAATAATGATCAGCGCAGCCGTTGTAGATGACGTATTAGGGTTAGCACTTCTAGGTGTAATTGTGTCATTCATCTCCACATCAGCAATTATCACCCCCATTAACATCGTAGTAGTTATCTCCACTTCTCTGGCACTCTGGCTAACCATGACAGTTTTCGCATCACTAATACTTCCAAAAATAATCAACCTCACATCAAAAGGCAAAACCGGAACCGTAGAAGCAGCAGCGACAGCCTCATGCTTCGGCGCTTCTGCACTAGCAGCAGCTCTTGGTTTATCACCCATTGTAGGTGCATTCGCCGCAGGCATGGCCATCGCAAGTTCAAATGCCATAGACAAAATACGCGACTATACCAAAAAGATAAGCATCATATTCTCCCCCGTATTCTTCGCCCTAGCAGGAGCACAATTTAACATTTGGAGTTTCTTTACTACTGACTGGAAATTCTACTTACTTTTCATAGTACTAATAGTAGTAGCCGTCGCAAGCAAGATGATTGGTTGCGCCTTGCCTGCCGCTTACTTCCTAAAAAATCGTTGCAAAGCAAACAAAATCGGATACGGAATGATTTCACGTGGCGAAGTCGGACTAATCGTAGCTGGAGTAGCAATCTCTGCCGGAGCAATAAACCCGGAACTTTACGCTGCAATCTTGGGAGTAATTATGATCACCACACTATTGGGACCCCTTCTCTTGAGAAGAGAATGCGAGAAAGACTTGGACGAGGAAGAACTGCCAACACTAGAAGAAGACAAAAACGCACCAGATTACATCCCAACTTACCCACTGGACTTTCACGAATAAAACCGCTTATTCAATCCAGTAACCGCTGACCAAGCAACGAATAAACAAAAAAAGAAGAAAAGGAAGGAAGAGTGAGGGTGTTAACTTATTTTCCCATGACTTTCTTCGCGGCGATTTCAATATCTTCCGCTTTGATAGTTTTTCTGCCTGCATGCATAGCAAAATCAAGTGCTTCTTTAGCAATCTTTACACCGATTTCTTCGAGTGCTTTAGCCAATTCCTTTGCTGCTGCTTCACTAACTCTATCGGCACCCGCTTTCTTACATAACCTGTGCATGGGAGCTACAGCTATTTCTAATTCTGTCATATCGACATCTCTGATGCCTCTTTTTCTTTTTAAAGCTATATTTAACCTTTGTTATCGCTTTTTCCTTTAAAAACCTGACAACACAATACTGAACTGTTACAAAGAAAATCTTAAAACCCTCAACTGAGAATATAGCGCTGAGAAAAATGCAATTAATAGATGCTCACGTCCACTTATCAGACGCGGAGTACACCGGTCACATAGATGAATTGATAGCAGACGCAAAAAACGCAGGCATAAAAGCATTAGTAACAAACTCTATGGATCTCAAAACCTGCCAAAACGACATAAAACTAGCCCAACAATACCCAAACCTAATCTACCCCGCATTAGGAATCCACCCGTGGAACGTGAACGTCTTAAAAGAAAATGAGCTCCAAGACACAATCTACTACATACAAACCCAAAAAGACACTGTGAAAGCCATCGGTGAAATAGGCTTAGACAACAAGTACGAAACGATCTGGGAACAACAAACCATGGTCTTCGACAAAATGCTCCATCTAGCCGAGCAACTTAACCTGCCCGTAATTATACATTCAAGGGGAACAACCGACAAAATATTAGAGATGCTTCCATCATACCGCCTTAAACGCGTATTGCTCCACTGGTTTAGCTACCCCCTTTCTGCACTAATAAAAGCCATTGACAATGGCTACTTCATCACTGAAGGCCCACCCGTAACATACTCCAATGGCATCCGCGAAGTTGTAGAAAAAACTCCACTGACAAATCTCCTCACAGAAACAGACGGTCCGGTAACATACTGGAAGCAGCCCTACAATGGACAATTGACCAAGCCATCATACATACGCAACGTTGTTGAGGCGGTGGCGGAAATTAAAAAGATGAAAATCGGAGAAGTTGCTGAACAAATAGTCAAGAATTTTGAGACCTTCTTTGACATAAAAATAAATTAAGGCTTAATACCGCAGTTTAACTAACTGTGAAACGGTTGCTTAATTTGTTTCTTTAAGGCATAAGCTTAAATTAAGTCTAGTCTCTATTGAGAGGTGCTCCAGCGCTTTATAACGTCGGAGAATACAATAACTGTTAATATCGGAGGAAATTAATCTGGGAAAAGTAAAGACTGAGCAAATAAAGCACCTCGGCAAAGAACTAATGACTCGATTTCCAAATAAATTCGGCACAAACTTTGACGAAAACAAACGTACAGTGGACGAAGTTACAAAAGGCACAACTACACGTGTAAGGAACAAAGTCGCCGGATACATAACACGCACAAAAGCATTAGCTCAAGCCAGCTCAGAAATCGAACCTGAACTAGAAGACGAAATCACCGAATAAACTGAGAAACGAACCTTCATGATGGATGAGTACCGCAAAGGATGGGCGCTAAGGTACCTTCGAGAAGCGAAAGCTGAATTGGATGCCGCAAAGAAAATCCCGTACATGGCTCCAAGCCTAGTTTTGGAAGCAATTAGAAAAGCACGTAACGCAATCTACTACAGCCTAGGTGAACCCGCCTTTATCGAAATACTCATCCGCGAAGAAGTAACAAAAAGCCCAGCTACGAACGATTCAGTTCTGCGTTTTCTGATAGAGATAGAGACGATTGTTCAGCAGATTTCGCAGCTCGAAGAAGTGAACTGTGATGCCATGATGAAACAGGCAGATTCAATCGTTGACATCGCTACTGATATCGTGGAAACCCTTACACAGGAAAAATTCGAAAACTTCAGCTAAAATTTTTAACAAACCCCTACTATTCTATAATAATATAAGAGTGTTTACTTTGTCCCTAACAATCAAATTTATCGGTGCTTTCCGCCACATTTCAGGAAAAAAACAAATGACTCTAAACTTACATGACGAATCTTCAATAAAAACAATAATTGACAGGATCATTGAAGAGATACCTATGTTAAAGCACACTTTCTGCGACCAAGAACTAAACGCTGCTAAATCAAACTCGTTAATACTCGTCAATGGCAGAGAAATCAGTATCCTTGAAGGTTACGAAACCAAGCTAAGCGACGGTGACGAAGTCGTCTTTGTTCCAGTTGTACACGGCGGCTAAAACATGATTACGTTGACCACTGACTTTGGGCTCAAAGACCCATATGTAGCAGAAATGAAAGGCGTAATTCTGAGTATAAACCCGAAAGCAAAAATTATCGACTTAACGCACGACGTTGAAAAGTTCAATACTCGAATGGGCGCATTTATGCTCGCCTCAGCCGCACCGTACTTTCCCAAAGGAACTATCCACTTAGGTGTTGTCGATCCACGCGTGGGAACCGAAAGACGAGCGATTTTGGTGCAAACCAAAGAAGGCTTTTTTATCGGACCCGACAATGGAATATTAATGATAGCCGCCCAAACACAAGGCATAGAACACATCTACAGACTAACCAACCAAAAGTATATGCTACCAAACATATCCCACACCTTCCACGGTAGAGATATCTTCGCTTCAGCAGCAGCATACCTCGACAGGGGTGTTGCAGCCGAAGAGTTCGGACCCGAAATCACCGATGCAGTTACCCCAAAATTCGCCTCGGTTGAACGCAAAAACGGGTGTCTAATGGGCGAAGTCCTGCATGTGGATGGCTTCGGCAATGTAATAACCAATCTTACCCCAAAAGACCTCTCCCAAACAGCTTCAGTAAAGATTGCGTTCCATCATGCTTCGTTTGAGTTGGCTTTGGCTAAGACTTATGGGCAGGTTAAGTCGCAGGAAGTGACAGCGCTAATTGGCAGCCATGGCTTCTTAGAAGTAGCGTTAAACCAAAGAAGCTTTGCTGAGAAGTATCGGGTTAATGCAGGCGAACGAGTCGAAGTGGCGCTTGCCTAAACCTTAAGGCTCTCGACCACTTTTACTATAACGTCAACTGGGTTTTCCAGCGCGGCCAACTTTGCCGACACATCGAACTTTTTACCCATGTACTGTTTTGCTATCCCAATCACTTTATGCTCCTGAGTGATGAAGAGTGGGAACCCCCTCCTGGTGAGGTACATGTTGACTGGAGTTTTTGCCATGTCGCCGACTGCAATGCTTGGAACACCCTGCAAGGCAGCCTCCCGACTGATTGTTCCCCCATAGCTGACGACCAAATCGGCGTTGGCGACGAGGCTGGCTGAATCCTCAAATGCCGCTTTCTGGCTGAACTCTGCACCTTCGCCATTGTACCTCTCCAGCAAATGCACGTTTCCTAACTCGGCAAGTTGCTCTGCGAGGGTTTTGGCGCTGTCATTTTTGTCTTTAGCATAGGCGGCTTTGGTTTCAATCTGCCGAAGCACAATCAGAGGCTTCTTAGCCGCGATCTTTGTGGGTTTAAACTCTTGAATCCATGCGACTTCGTCAACACCCCTAAATGGCTGGACTATTTTGGCGCAGTAGGTTCGATTGAAACTTTTAGGTAGTGCTTCAGAAACCACTACTGTGTGGGCAAATGGGATTGTGAGCCTGTTTACGGCGAGTGCATGGGGCGTGTCAGCGGTTAAGATGATGGGGATGCCTAAGCCGAAGGCGGTTCTGCATAGTTCCACTGATTGGTGGGCGATAGCGACGTCTGGCTTGTTTTTCTCAAAAAGCTTCGAGAATTCGATTATGCGTTCGGCGCTTTCCCGCAGCCTTGAAGTGAGGTTTGAGGGGTTGTATTTGCCCACAACAATTGGTTTTTCGCCAAGAATCTTCATCAACGGCAACGTGTCAGGGTGTTCACGAGTGGTAAATATGAATTCGTGCCCACGTTTTCTTAGACACTTGCCTATAGCTGCGCCGTAACGTGTGTGTTTTCCCGTG
>JAXDAO010000140.1:0-2815 GCA_034679745.1 Bathyarchaeia archaeon | reverse complement strand
ACACTTAAAAAGTCGCCTACTACCACTGTGCTAAGCATCTTGGCAAGACAGCTTTTTCCCTGCGCAGGCAAATCAAAAGTAACAATACCTGTACATTCGATTAGGGCTTTGGTGATGTCGATGCGGCTCTCTATTTCTCCTGATTCATCCGCGTCTCGTATGAAAATAATGCTAAACCATTTACATTGCTCACCTTTTCCTGACCACCCAACAATTTCATTGTGGTCTAGCTCAGGCAAACATTCCCATTTTGCGGGGGATTTGCTGTTTTCGTTAAACTGCTGCTTAAACCTTTGAGCCACGCTGCGATAGAAGCCAAAGCCATAAACCACTGGCGCTGAATCCCAAAGGAAATGCGCGGTGTTCTTGGCGAAGTTGTCGTTTTGAGGTTTATCTGGACCGTTTTCCTCAACAATTCTCTCTAAAACCAAAAAAGTTTCTTCTAATTCTTCTTTTACACCCTCAACTAACCCACTTTTCTCCATGAAAACCAACAATGGAACCAGCATATAGGGTAGTGCTGCACGCGGAGGCATCCCTCCGGGGACTTGGAGGTATGGCACTTTGTGTTTTTTTGCAGCTTTAATCAGTTCGCCGCCGCTACTGATGCAAAAAATCATGCAGCCACGTTTCAGTGCATCCAAAAACGCACTCAGTGACTCTTCAGTGTCGCCCGAGTAGCTTGAGACCAGCACCAGCGTTTTTTGGTCAGCGTATTCAGGGAGGTTGTATTCACGGTTGATTTCAAGGGGTACGATCAGCTTGTTTCTTGCCCAGTCCTTCAACAGATCGCCGCCGATTGCGGAGCCCCCCATGCCTGCTATAATGATGTTGTCCGGGACAGGGTAGCTCACCTTGATTTTCTGAGCTATCTTTGTAGCTTCACGGTAATGCATAGGCGAATTGATGCAGAAATCTATCATGCCACTTTTATCTACTGCACGGATTTTTTCTATATCATCTAACAGAGGTTTATTCAAATCTATATCCTCCACTAACCCGCAGTTTTATATCTCAATCCCACCTTTTAAGCACAACGCAGATAACAAAGCGATAAGGAACAATCAAAATGACAAAGAAAAAAATCTCAATCGCAATCCCCGCCTCAATAATCTCTGACACTCCACATCTAAGAGAGAAAACCTCAAAGATAGGATTAATTGCACGATCAGCCGCCATTTTCAGAGTAGACGAAATAATACTCTACCCTGACAACTCTAAAACCAATCAACAAAGAGACTTGGCCTTCATCGCTTTGCTGTTAAACTATCTTGAAACACCGCAATACTTACGAAAAGCCCTCTTCAAGCTGGAACCTGACCTCCAATACGCTGGAATTCTTCCTCCACTACGCACGCCTCATCATCCCCTAAGCGGCAAAACAAAGCACTTAAAGATCGGAGAGTACCGAGAAGGCTTGGTTATCTCAGAACGTAAAGATGGTTTAGCGGTTGATATTGGCGTTCAGCAGCCAGCACTTCTAAGACAGAAACAGTTTGCTGTCGGTGAGCGTTTGACTTTGCAGGTAGTTAATGTTGGTGACCTTGTAGAGGTGCAGCCTGTGAACCGGGAAGATCTCCCCGTCTACTGGGGTTATAGTGTTCGTGTAGAAAAACGATCTTTCGGACAGTTCTCCCAGGACCGGGAATTCGACTTAAAAATAGCGACCGCAAAGATAGGCGACTCCTTTATGAACGTGGAAGGCAAGATCGGTGAAAAATGGAGTGGTTCTAACCATATATTGGTTGGGTTCGGGGCTCCCTCACGGGGTCTTCAGGAAATAGCCGAAGATGAGCACTTAAAACTAAATGAACTAGTTGATTTTGTGATGAACACAGTTCCAAATCAAGGCACAGTTACTGTACGTGCAGAAGAAGCACTACTAGCGTCATTAGCAATTCTAAACATGCATTTCATCTATTAAACCAAACACAGACCTTTTTGAGGACTTTTTGGTAAATGCATAAATGCTTCATCTGATTATTGTGGAGTCTATGCCGACTCTAGACGTTGCTATGCCAACCGCACTTCTGATTGTAACAATTGTCGCCTTGTTCCTAAATAAACGCGCAGAAGGAAAACTCGCGGCCACAGTTGACCAGAAGGAATTCAAAACAAGAGATATCCTCCTACTTGTAGCATTCATCGCCATTATGGTTTCAGTCATTGCCTACACATCTATAGTTAACTCAGGCGCTATTTTTCAAAATGCTCTACTAGTACTATTCTTGTCATCATACACTATGCTACTTTTCACTTTCTCGTATGTATTCTCAAATCTTACAAAGAAGCGTGCTCAACTCATATCTGCAGGATTTGGCATCTGCAGCTTAATTGCTGGTTTAGCAAGTTTTCTTGAGCCATTTACTGATTCCTACACAATCTTTAGAGCAGGAGCGTTTTTTGCTCTAGCCGCTGTTTGTTTTGGGATTGTAGCTTTCGAATATATGAAGAACGTCTCAAAATCACGATGGTACATTGCCGCTCAACCTCCAGCGTTATTCGTGTTACTGTTCATATTCTTCACCGTGCTTTATGGGGGAGCTGTAAACGTTTGGTTCCCAGTTTTATTAGACGTATTTGCATTTACCTTCGGTATCTTGATTATCCTATATCTCTCTTCGATGTTTAACTGGAAAACAGTGGGCATTTTCGCAGTTCTGCTAACAATATTGGATGTAATTTTGGTCTTCAGTGGACCGATGGTTACAGCAGCAAAAACATTTACTGGATTAGGACTCCCCGTTTTGGTTTATTTACCAAATATACCGATCTTCTTAACTGAAGCAGGCGCGATTGGATTAAGAGGACTTGG
>JAXDAO010000139.1:0-4246 GCA_034679745.1 Bathyarchaeia archaeon | reverse complement strand
ACTAAATGAAAAAACGTAGTTGCGCACATGAAGATAACCAGATACAGAAAAATTTTGTGCCAAGCAATTATTTTATAAAAATTAATTTAATTAAATTTTATTTTCCTCACTGTTCAAGGGGGATTTAACCTTTAGAAATCTAACGTTACAGACATCACAAACCGTATAAGCACTGAGCAACATAACATAACTGTAGATTTTTATCGTTTAGCAGAAAGAGAAGGAGCTGAAAGCACGAACAAAAGGCTCATTCGCTGCTTTGTTGTTGTTTTCTTATTCTTGATGGTGACAGCTTTGGGAGCGGTTTGCATCCAGCCTGCACGCCCCCAGGAATACTATAATGTCACCATTTACGCTTGGGACAGCGCTCATGGATGGCTAGGCGACGAACGTGGCGAAAAAATATATGAAGGCAGTACTTGGACGGGTTTCTATACTCCCCACACGTTTGGAAACCTGACTGGGACTCATTACTTTCAAGTTCCATCAGTTAACAGTTGGGGCAACCCCTTCATAAAGTGGAACACAGGCGCAACAAGCACTCTGGTGGTCTCTGAAGGCGGAACATACACCGCACAGTATTATGAAATGTATTCTGTTACCATTTGGAGTTTTATCCTCTACGACGGATGGGTAACCGGTGTGCCAATTATTATGGATGGTGTCTCGACAGGTTACAGTACAAATCACGAGTTTACAAACTTGTATGGAGAACACACTTTCACGGTTCCAAGCGTCTTTTCAGCCAGCAAATTCCACCAGTGGGACACCGGCGAGACAAGCACCAGCATAACGGTTAATTCAGCTGGAATCCACACTGCACAATATCAACACCCAGACTTTGGCCTCGCCTATGGTCCAATTAGTAGAACTGTGACTGCTGGCCAATCAACAACCTATGAGATTACCGCAACTCCAGGGGGATACGTTGGAAATGTCGTTTGGACTTATTATGGTGTCGTGCCAAACGGATTCGACGTCAACTTCGTTCCAAAAGCAGTTGACCCTAACAACCCTAATGCAGATACTTCTACAGTGATTGTTTCAACAACAACCGAATCGGAACCTGGAACTTATAAATTATATATTAGAGGATCAGCGATTGATGCTCAAACCCATCTTGACGCAATGGTGGAACTGATAGTCAATCCAGTTCCGACACCGACACCTACACCAACACCTACGCCCAGCCCGACACCGTCGCCAACGCCGACCGCTGCCCCAACCCCGACTCCGACACCCACACCAAGTATTACACCCAGTCCCCCGACTAACCCATCCGCGACACCCACACCTCCTCCAACTAGTGATCCAACCCCCACTCCCACAAATGCGCCGACTCCAACCCCGACACCAACACTAACGCCAACGCAAAACCCAACTCCCACTCCGACAATAAGCCCAAACCCCACTTCTTACACGGGTAACGGTCCGCAACTAACCCTAAGTGTGGTGGGTTCGGGCACAACCAATCCTGTTCCAGGAATCTATACCTACAACAATGGCAAAGAAGTCCCTGTTCAAGCCATCCCAAACACAAACTGGGTATTCCACCATTGGCTTCTCGACGAAACCGTGCAGGTAGACATGAACCCTGCCTCGATCACGATGAACCGTGACCGAAACGTTAAAGCTGTATTTGTTCAAGTGCAACCAGCAACACCAACGCCGACCTCGAAGCCAGTAATAACACCCACACTTTTTGAAGATCCCATCCTGATATTAGGCTTAGTATGTATTGGCGTGCTTGTTGTGGGAGTTTGCATTGCTATCTATTTAAGAAGAAGGAAAAACAAGAACAGATCGTATGAAATTGACGAAGATGATGGAACTGTCACTTTCGGTGATGGGGAGAAAGGATCGGTTCCGCCTAGCGCACCATAGTGCGCGTTGTTAGAATGAGTATGAGTAAGTGAGATAGTAAGAGAGTAAGTTTAGATATGAGAGTAAGTGTGTAAGCGTAAGCGTTTGGGTTTGGGGACGAAATTTTAATCTTTTTCCCCTCTGAGCATTTCTCAATTATTTCTTGAATCGTAAGTGTAAATCGGAGGATTCATTGATTGGGACTTCGTTTTTTGCTATTGAACAATTTTTATGTGCATAACATTCTTCACATGTGTCTTTTTCAGTTTTGCTTTGGCATTCCAATATTATTGTTTTATACAATGTCAATCACATGTTATCTTATTCGATTTTACAATCGCTTAATTATTATTGAGGCTGGCAGTTGTTTTGCTGATTTTTTTAGCTACGTATAATTCAATTGCTAATGCGCCAATTGCGCTTGCTAGGATACTTGAACCAAGTATTAGTTCGCCTAACATTTTTTTCATGTCGCCTCTTTACAGGCAATGATGATGTTCAGTAAAATATAAATTTAGTGCTTATGTATCTAATAATTTATCCAGTATTTTGATATTTGATTAGTTATTTGTTCATAAATCTGAACAAATGAATGATGATGGTAAATTCGCCCCTAAAAATCTGCCTTTTTTTGTTGCTGTCTGGTTTCGTTTGTTTTGCGCAAGTCACTTAGAGAAAGTCAATACATGCTCGGGATTTTTCTACAGACGTTTTTTGTCGGACGACTTTTTCTTATTCATGTTAATCATCCTCAAATTAGGTCAGATCTCCGTAACCAGGAACATATACGCTGTTTGTTACCCAGGCTTGTCCAGAATCTGCCCAGACATATACAACTAGTGCTCTGACGCTGCCTGGGTATGTTTTATCTAAGTAGATGATTGTTGTCCAGCAGGGATAGAGGTAAGTCGAATTCCGGATTGCTGGAGCCAAATATGTGTTAGTGCCGTTGACTCCGAAGTTGCTAATCCAAATGTCCTCAGTCATCTTGTATGAATAGTTCTTTATGTTGTCCAAAGCTATGTCTGTGGCTTGTTTTTGGGAGATATTTACAGTTGTATCTCCAATCGTGTAAATGGCTCTTTCATCTTTGAAACCTGAAAATACGCCATCTCGATATGAAACAACAAGCGCGGGGTAGTCACAACCATTGTAGGTGTAATCCCAGCGGAATTGATAGCTGTCGCCAAAAGCGGTGTCTGAGAGGTCTTTATGAGTAGTCGTTAGCTTAAGGCTGCCAGACAAAGTTGAATCTTGACTGTTTTTGGGGTTAACCTTGGATAGCGTTTCGATCATGGTTGTGCTGTTTTGATTGCTAAACGCCTCGTAATTACCGAGGAAATCTTTGACTATGTCAGTGAGATTACGGTATTGGCGCAAGCTTGATAGTGTATCGTTGCGGACATCCATATTGCACATTGTAAGGGTGTCTTTTGTGAATGTACAGGTAATTTTTATTGAGTATTGGCTTGAATTTAGATCGTAAGCAACAATGGTTCGAGCTAACTCAAGCTGTTCTGTAGTAGCGAAACTTGGAGCTGGAGCAGCATGGGTTTTGACGCTGACATTATATTTTGAGGTGTCCAAAGAAAGCACTTTTTGAATGAAGTCTAAGCCTTTTTCCTCATTGGCGGAAAGCTGATCGATAGAACTATCTGAGTTCTGAGGATTGAAGTAACCCAACGATGCTAAGATGGCGCCTATCAAGATGGCAATCGAGAACAACCCCACAACTAGAATTGCACCTATCTTGCGTGAGTGTTTTGTTGGTTGTTTCGAAGTAGTCATTGATTTGCGCCATATCTTACCTTTTTTCTATTGTTATAAAAGTGTTTTAGTCAAGAAAGTTTGACGAAAACGCTTTTACAGTATGAATAACTCGTTTTAACTGATGAGTATGAGAAAAAGCTTCGGTTGGTTGCTTATTCTCGTCATTGCAGCATCCTCGTTAGTTATAGCACAGGCTGCAAGTGTTGCAGAAAATTCTTGGTTAAATCGACCGCCTATGCCTAACGCAAAATCCGGCTTAGAGATAGCTGTTGTTAACGAAAAAATCTACGTAATTGGATCAGACGGCACAAACCTAGAATATGACCCAGCGACTTTAACCTGGACAGCAAAACAGCCGGCTCCAACACCCCGCAGCCAATTTGCCATAGCTGTTTATCAGAACAAAATATACGTAATAGGTGGCAGTGTGGGCTTTGATCTATCAACCGGTTCGCACATTCTTAGTTCACTCACCGAGGTCTACGATCCGCTAACTGACACTTGGGAAAGCAAAACGCCAATGCCCACAAACAGAAGCCAATTAAACGCGAATGTAGTTGACGGCAAAATCTACTTGATAGGCGGAAGAACTGGCGGACAATATTCTACTGTA
>JAXDAO010000138.1:0-2610 GCA_034679745.1 Bathyarchaeia archaeon | reverse complement strand
GCCGCCAGCCATAACAAGTGCAGTTACCATGCAACCACCGCCAATAATACAACTGAACAGACTGCACGAGTCAACTCGTTTGTGGCTCCGAAAACGTCGCCTGTGACGCCGTTAAAGTTTTTATGTGCAACAGCGACCATAACTAAACCAGCAACGACAGCAAATAAAACAACAACTATTCCACCTGTGCTTAAAAGGGAGAACGCAACTATCAACGAGAGCACTAATGCTAAAGCAAAACGCCAGTTGCCTCCACCACCATGCATTGCCTCCAGAAAAGCAGAATTCATGCCCTTATGCACAGACCTTCCTGCTCGAGCAGCTACAACCATAGATAATTTTGCGCACAACTCGATTGTGATTAATGCGGGAAGAATTAAAGGAACCCTAAAACCCAAAATATTCTGATTTCCTCCAAGTGAAGCGAACGCGAATGCAGTAACGACGTAGGTCATGAGGGCTAAGCCGATTGCACCTGCCCCGGTCAGCTGGTCATGCATAACCTCAATTTTCTTTTCAGGTACGCCATGTACCATGATTCCGTCTCCGAAATCCAACAACCCATCAGTATGATGTAGCCCAGTCATCCACAGCAATAATGCCAAAGACAAAGCACCAACGACTAGGCTAGGTAAAAACTGAACTGCAACCCATCCGAACAAACCCGCAATCAAACCGAGCAATGCTCCAATGAGTGGGAAAAACCACATATTTTTGGCGCAGTCAGTAAGTAGGTTTTCATCCATGGAGACTGGGAAAACGGTTAAGAAAGATAGAAGGTTCTTTAGCTGTTTGACGACCAAGCACCTGTCACTTTGTATTCATTAGTGAGGCATAATTATGTTCTATTTCCTTAAGAAGTATATCCTTGGTTACTGCGCCGCCTGTTTTGGCCATTGCTGCTATCGATGCGCCGCCTGCTCCGACGCCTTCTTTGACTAATCCAGTTTCATATATGCGTAGACCTGGATATTTGGATGGACCGAAGTCTAAGTCAGCTGCCAGAACCGGTACGTTACAGAATTGTTTTATGATTCCGCAGATGTCAGAGGACTTGTCTTTAGCAACCCACCGCGTTGTGCCGACAGCTACATTACAAAGCGCTTTAGGTTCTAAAGCGTTAATTACTGCTAAAACCGCTGTCATTTGGGTTCCGCCAGCCATTAAAACTGGGGCTTGCCGAGAGCCTCCAATGACTAAACCAGCCAAAGCAGGCATCATGGGATCTCCGACGCAGGAAACGGCTTTTATTGGGTTATTTGCTAGGCTACCGAATTTTTCGCCAGCAGTTTTTAATCCTGAACGAACCACATTTACCTTGAGACCGTGTGGGTTCTCGGGAAGGGTGCTGCTGACTTTGCCTTCAGCGTTCACACCTAATGCGGATAGAACTCCTAGTGCTGTTGTTGTCCCCCCTGGGATACTTTCGCCGATAACGAGGTAATCTGATGCTTTTGCCAACTGTTCTCCTAAAACTTTGGCGCGTTCGATGACTTCTTCAACGTTATCAACAGAATCACCTGTTCGGATATCGCGACCTGAGTTGCCGCCTAAGTCAACGTAGGGAACCTGTGGCTTAACTTTCACGCCGCCATTTACAATAAGCACAGGAATATCGGCTAAATGCAGAGCTGAGGTAGTAATCAGGGCAGGTGTAGGTATCCCATCAGGAGTGATCGGGACGCCCTGTATAGATTTACATCTACCCAAGAGCAACAGTTCAGCGTCTGCTGGGGGTGTAAAATCAGTAAAGTCAGGGTTTGCTCCAGCAGCGGATAAGCCGGGAATTTTTCCAGTTTCTGTGGTTCCGATTGTAGCTATGAATAGAGGATTTTTACCTTCAATTTCATCTAAGAAGGCTTTTGCTTTCAGTTGGTTGTTAGCGATTAAGACATCCATTGATAGTTACCTACTTTGGCGTCACTTTATATTTTTTGATTTCTAGATATCCAAAGCCATTCTCTAACCTATGCTTTTCGGTTTCCTGCAACTCGATTTTCTGACTAAAGTTAGGCCCATCTGTGATAACTGTGTGGTATTCGCCACCTTCCCCGCAGGGATCTACACCTTCGAGTTTGAGGATATCGTCGTAGAATCCACGATCTAACACGCGACCCAGCCAATCGAGACTAAGCGTTTTGTTAGTACGGACAACTGTTGCTTTGAATCCTGTTTCTAGATAGTCAAAATAGATCTGTTTTGTATCATCCATCCAAAGCGGCTTTATTGGTGTTAAACCAACTTCTCTGCAGATTCTACCAAGCCAGCCTTCCTCGTGTCCTGCAACTTCGTAGATGTCGCCTGTCACTAAGCCTTCGGCTCCTTTGGCTTTGCAGTCCTGCAGTATTGCTTTGAAGTCGCGTTCGTATGTTTGTGCCGATGTTGTTTTTTTAATTAGTGGAATTTCCATTGCTTTGGCTTGGGCGTCAAGTATTCCTGAGGGTATCATGTGGAAGTTTGATTTAGATTCATTCATCATCATTGTGAATAGGGTTATAACTTGGTGTCCTTGCTGGGTGGCCAAGTAGTATGCGTAGCAGCTGTCTTTGCCGCCGCTCCATGAAGCAACAACTTTCATCGCGTGTTTTCTCCTGATTGGCTATAAACAGT
>JAXDAO010000137.1:0-4549 GCA_034679745.1 Bathyarchaeia archaeon | reverse complement strand
ATATCTACACCGGAGCCACGCGCAACTGGACCAACAACTGACAATTTCAATGCATCCTCTCGGGATAGGACACCAATATCCTTCATTCTCATCCGTAGTGTGGGTTCATCAAGGTAGACTTTCCGATAAAATGGCAGTTTCTCACGAAGGTCCTTTAGGGCAGATTTAATCTTAGGAATGTGGTCCTGATTTATATCACGCCTTACCCCGCCGAAAGTAATCAATGAGCTATAAATTCGGTTGCCACTCATTAATTCAACCAAATCAAGTATTGGTTCACGGTCTCTCCAGAAATACTGAAAAACAGTTTCGTATCCAATTTCTAAAGCAGCGTGTCCCAGAGTTAGTAAGTGACTGTGAAGTCTGTTGAACTCCATGTCAATTACTCTGAGGTACTTGGCTCTTTCAGGAACAGACGTTTTCAATATTTTTTCAACAGCGCCTACAAAACCATAAGCATGAACTGCGTTACAGATTCCGCAAACCCGTTCAACCAAATACACGTCCTGCAGGTATGTCCGCGTTTCAGTGGATTTCTCAATACTACGATGGACATAGCCAATTCGAGGATCAACTCTAGTTACAATCTCGCCATCTACAGTAACTGAAAATTTTTCAGGTTCCAATAGTGCAGGATGCTGCGGTCCTATGATGATCTTAACTTGGCGACCTTCTGCAGGGACATTTTCTTCACGTGCTGGTGTTGGGACCATTTTGACCTCGTTGAGTTTTAGATCTTTTCTCAGAGGATATACTCCGTCAGGCCAAGTTTCTGGAAGTACAAAGTGGCCCTTAAGTTCGTTTCCTTCGAAAACAACTCCAATAAGATCTGTTACTTCAAATTCATGAAAAGCGGCACCGGGATGAATGTCAACGATAGTTCTTAACCTTGGATTATCTTTGGGTACTTCAGCTTTTACAGTTAAGAAAGGTTTGGATGTGTGAAGATGATAATAGACGCCAAACTTTTTGCCCAAGTCTAAACCCGTAATTGCAGTTATGCCAGTTTTTTCGTCGGCGTCGATTAGGGACTTTATTACATCATAGTGCAAACCCTTGTTTGCAGTTATTGCAGCTGAACCAAGAGCACCTTTCTGAATTTGGATTTCTTTTCCGAATTTTGTTTCGACTAAATCGATCAAATCTATAGTGTTGCTTGACATTTCTATCTCCTCAACTGCTGGGGGCTGGTGGTTGACCAGCTTCAGGTTTTGCATCTACCTTTTGTTTCTTTTGTTTGGGTGGATTAATTGCATTTAGAAGTTTGACTACTCCATCTATCATTGCTTCTGGCCGCGGTGGGCATCCAGGAACATAAGCTGAGACTGGAATCACCTTGTCTGCTCCACCGACCACACTATAATTGCCTTCGAAAACACCACCGCTGCATGCACATGCACCTATCGCAACGACAAATTTCGGTTGGGGCATTTGATCATAGACTCGTTTTAAACGTTCCGCACATTGCGCGGTGACACAACCTGTTACTAGTAAAACGTCAGCGTGACGGGGGGATGGTTCAAGTTTTATTCCAAATCGTTCTACGTCATATTTTGGAGTAAGTAGAGCAACGACTTCAATGTCACAGCCGTTGCAGGCGCCCGAGTTGAAGTGCAAAACCCAGGGTGATTTAACTCGTGCCCATGTCTTTGTGTCAGTCATCTTAGTCTTTTCCTCCATCGAGTAAAACTAAACCTGCGGCTAGAATGATGCCGAGGTATATGATTAAAAGAAGGGGATTTGTTGCAGCAATAGCTATAGAGGCAAATGCCAGCACCAACACTGATGAGTCAAAAATTATAAAGTAAATCAGATACTTGTACAAAGAAACGTTGATTTTTAACCCTTGGAAAGTAACTTTTTCTCCACAAGCATAGGCCGCCTGCTCGTTCTCACTGATAGTAGTCTTTGGGGCTGACCGTTTGCCTATTGTATAAAGTGCCAATGTGGAAATAAAGATCAAAACAAAAGCGACGAAGGCCTCAACAATCATACCTCAATCTCCCCTTTCATGCATCTTGCCATAAACGCTCCCCAAAGAGTAAAGTCAAGTTTGCACTTGTTATACCCAAAAGCGTCTGTATAACCGTATTTAAGTTTTCCTACATTGATACTAGGCAATCTAACAACATTCACAGAAGTCTCAGAGGGCTCTACTGATAACCACTTAAGTTTTGGCAAACAGCCTAGCATCATCTCTGCCCCAGTTTTCTCCCTTTCTACCCCGAGATAGTTGACTAAAAAGAACCATACTAGCATTTAAATTTAAGCAACAGAATCTTGATAAAATCATGCTTTTCTCCAAGATTCGATAACTAATCAAGTTGTATTGGATGATTGATATCTATACCGATATTTCGTCACTCAAACCATTATCAGGATAAGGAAACAGATGTACCTTGTCTAGCGGGTAAGCTATCGTTACTTCTTCACCTATCTGAGCCCACTCTTCAGTTATAGACGGCCTGTTAATAACGAAGCGGTCGCCGTTTTCAAGTCTAATTTCATAGCGAACGATTGTACCTTCGAAAGTAGTTTTATCAATTTTCCCCTTCAAGCCATTTTCTCCTTTAACATGACCCTTTTTCATTTCGCATGTTTCAGGTCTTATTGCTAAAACGACGCGTTCTTCTTCCTTGATATCATGTTCGTTGAAAGCTTTAATCCTTAATCCTTCTCTTAGTTCAACCTCAGCGAGGTTACCTTTAGCCTTCGTTATGTAGCCTTCTAAAAAGTTCGATTCACCGATAAAGTGCGCGACAAACAAACTGTTTGGATGCATATATAGTTCTTTGGGAGAACCAATCTGAACGATTTTGCCTTTCTTCATAACAGCAATCCGATCAGATATCGACATCGCTTCAGCTTGGTCGTGTGTAACATGAATAGCGGTTAGTTTTAGGTCTTTTGCCATTTTGCGAATTTCATACCTGATTTCATTACGTACTTTTGCATCGAGTTGACCTAATGGCTCGTCTAAGAGCAAAATTTTACCGCCTGCAGCTAACGCTCGGGCAACAGCTATTCGCTGCATCATACCGCCACTGAGTTCACTGGGGTATGCATCTAACCGTTCACTCAATTTAACTAATTCGAGAACTTCATGACCGAGTGTTTCTGCTTGTTTAGTATCGTAGTTTTTAACTTTGGGACCATAGAGTACGTTGTCCCAAGCAGTCATATGTGGAAATAAGGCGAAGGTCTGGAATACGAAACCTACTTCGCGGTCTTCAGGAGGATCTTTGTCTACTCGTCTATCACCTATGTAGATTTCGCCGCTGTCATGTTCAATTAATCCTGCTATGAGTCTAAGTAGAGTGGTTTTTCCGCAACCGCTAGGTCCTAACAAAGAAAAGTATTCTTGGTCCTTAATAGTTAAGCTGACGTTATCTAATGCATACGTTTTTCCGTACCTTTTTGTCACATTTACGACTCGAACTTCAGGCATTAGTTTTCTACTCCAGATGATTTTTTGATGTTATTATTTGTTATCATGCTAAACTTTCCCTTTTCTGGTCAGGAGCCTTAACACTAGCAGGATAATAAAGCTAAAAAGAATCAATAATCCACAGGCTAACCCTACTGTTAATTCGTTAACACCTGCGATTGTAGTGATTGTTCCTCTTACTGAATTTACCCAGTTGACAATCAAAACCGGAGCTGTCTGTAACTGTGTAGCTACAGCTAGAGTTGCACCTGTTTCACTCACGCTTCGAGTAAATACAATTATTGCTCCAGAAAGGATAGAATATTTTGTTATCGGCCAGACAATCGTACTGAAAACGGTTAATGGTTTAGCACCTAACGTTTTTGAAGCCTCTTCCATCTCAATGCTGATTCGTTCCATTGCAGCAGACATTGACCGCACGAAGTAAGGATAAGTAATTGCTAGGTGAGCAAACACTAAGAGCAGGAACTCGGGAATACCAGGTAGACTTGACCAGAAGAATTTTAAGGATACACCGAGCGCAATTGAGGGCACAATTATTGGAACGTTAATCAAGGTGTCAAGAATTACTGAGGGCCATTTTCCGAAAGTCTTACGTGAAATGAGAATAGCCATTGGCAAGCCTAAAGCGATACCTAATATGGTAACAATAGCAGCTAAACCATATGAGAGACCAAGACTCTGCCAGAAACTTGCCCAAATTCCAGAACCAGTGATTGTATCTATGAACGTCGTTCCAGTTGCAATTGCTTGGAAAGCTGGCAGAGCAACAAACATTGAGGGAATAAGTATTATGAAAAAGAAGACGGCTAATGCAATTCCGTTGCGTGTACCGGCTCCTTTTTTATAGCTGAGTTTTTTTTCAAAAGCTGATAAGCCATGTCCAAATGGCAACTTCATTCTTTGACCGATGAAACGTATCAAAACAAAGAGTGTTAACGAAATAACAATCAAAATGACGCTGGCGAAAACCGTCGCACCTTCATAAGTTGCTTGTGTAATGGTACCGTTTTTGAATTGATTACTTACTGTCTGAATAAAAACTGGACCATTGAGGAAAACTCCAGCTGCGACAATGAAGGTGGCACCAGTTTCTGAAAG
>JAXDAO010000136.1:0-2709 GCA_034679745.1 Bathyarchaeia archaeon | reverse complement strand
CTGCTTCCTTTGGCACTTGAGAAGCTTGGCGCAAGCCTAAGTGCGCTCGATAAGGAGCAGCTAAATCAAGATATTGACCTCCGTATTGAAAAAGGAAACCTCTATCTTAGGTTTGATAAACAAGCGGCCTTTTTGGGATTAGCGAAACTTTCACAAAACGACCCTATACACCTCAAGATTCATTTCAAGAACAAGACAAAACAAGAAATAATCGACCTTGCCAAGCAAACTGGGTTGCTACCATGAAAAGAACCTTTGCTGATTTGCATCTCAGAGTTAATCCTAAAGACCATGTTGCAGCTCAACGATTAATCAACAAAGCAGCAAAGTTTGGTTACCATTTTGTGAGTTTTACTTTTGGTTTCGAACTCCTGGAAAGCCAATTGGCTGATCTAAAAGATTCTTGCAGCCAAGCCGGATTAGACTTCGTATATCGTGCCGATTTTAAACCCCGAAACCAAGAAGACTTGATGCGTTTTATACGAAAATTCAGACGCAAACTCGAAGTCATATGCATTATCTGCGACAACAAAGAAATCGCACGCCAAGCAGCTAAAGACCGTCGTGTGGATTTATTGAACTTTCCAAGTTTGGATTACCACAAACGCTTCTTCGACCGCGCAGAAGCTGAACTAGCTAGCTGTAGTCAAACAGCTCTTGAAGTGGACATTAAACCGCTCATGATTATGGAAGGTCCACCACGCGTGAGGTTGCTTTCAAGCTTGCGTCGTGAAGTCGCGCTTGCAAGAGAGTTTCATATTCCAATAGTGGTATCAAGCGGTGTTGGAGAAGATTACTTGATGCGCATGCCAAGAAACCTAGCAAGCATAGCGTACTTATTTGGACTAAATGAAACTGAAGCTCTAGATGCCGTCTCCACAAATCCTGCTGGGATAATTATTAAAAACCGAGATAAAATGAATTCTGCCTATATTGCACCTGGCATTAGTGTCCTAAAGGAGGGGCAAGACCCATAAAACGCGTTAAACGTCGCTACTTAGCCCTGCAACTTGACTGCGAATTTTTCCCAAGCGAACGTGAGTTTATGGATGCTGTTTGGAGCGCAGTGACTAAACTTTATGGTGAGCTTGGAGCTAGCTTGACTGGGTTATCTTTGATTAATTGTGATTCTGCGCGTAAAGTGTATGTGGTTCGTACGTCGCTTGCCACTTTGCCTTCGGTGAGGGCTTCATTGGCTACTATTACTTCTGTGGGTGGAGTCCAGGCATCTGTTCATGTTTTGGTTGTTTCTGGAACGTTAAAGGCGCTTTTTTCAAACCTTTAGAATGTTTGTATGTAAAGTTTTTATTTGAATTATGACAAGTTAGTTTAAGCATTAAGTCATGTAATCTGTTGGACAAACTTACAAATATGGTGGAGAAATATTTATCAACTAGACATAAGCGTTTGATAGCGTTACAAAAGTACGTTAAATTAACGTATTATAGAGAGCGAGAAGACAAAATTATGGACATAAAAGATTTCTACTTTAAAATGAAGCCCCTTGAAACCGAAGCAATCATAGACGACACTACACTTCGGGATGGCATTCAAATGCCTGGTTTAGCCGCTGGACCTAAAGATGCCGCAAAAATCGCTGAACTCCTAAGTGAAACAGGTGTTGAACGCATAGAATTATTCCACTACCAAGAGCCAGACAAGAAAGCCGCTAAATTAATCATGGACCAGGGTCTCGATTTACGCGTTGCAGGCTGGTGCCGAGCTGTCAAAGAAGACATAGATAGCGCTGTTCAATGTGGCTTCAAAGAAGTAGGAATTTCACACCCAGTTTCAGATATTCATTTCAAGGCTAAATGGCCTGAGAAAACCCGAGAGCAAATCTTAGAAAACATAATAGACGTTACTGAGTACGCCGCCAAAACCTGTGGACTTAGAACTTTCGTTCACGGTGAAGATAGTACAAGAGCAGACTGGAAGTTTGAGAAACGCATAATTAACAAAGTCGCACAAGCAGGCGCCGAATGCTATCGTATATGTGACACTGTTGGTATCGGCTTATCTGACCCCCAAGCACCCTTACCGCATGGTATACCTGCCAAAGTAGTTGCCATAAAGAAGCAAACACAGATGAAAGCAATTGAAATTCACGCACACGACGACTTCGGGAACGCTGTAGAGAATACTATGGCCGCGATCAAAGCAGCCTCAGGCGTCTGGGATAAAGTATATGCAAGTACAACTTACTTAGGAATTGGCGAACGTGCGGGTAATGCTGAGACAGAAAAGGTTCTACTAAACCTGTACCTGCATTACGGTATGATGAAGTTTAAGGGTAAAACGGAGAAGCTCAAGGAAGTTGCAGATTACATCGGCAAAGCAACAGGCTATACCGTGCCACCCAACAAAGCTATAGTCGGTGACTACGGCTTCGCACACGAATCAGGCATACACACACACGGAGTACTGAGTGACCCTTGGACGTATGAGCCTTATCCGCCGGAACTAGTTGGTAACCAGCGCAGATTAACAATCGGTAAGCAATCAGGTAAAGGAATCATAAAACACAAAATTACTGAACTTACTGGAAGTGAACCCGACGATTCAACAGTTGCTGCTGCAGTTGAAATTATCAAGGGTATCTATGCAAGCGGACGCAGAGCATCGCTCAAAGAAGACGAGTTTAGAAAGGTACTTCGTAGCCTCAAAATCCTGCCTGAATCAAACGGTTTCCAGTAAAAGGATAATAAC